>DQED01000086.1 GCA_003525525.1 Desulfovibrio sp. | reverse complement strand
CCGAGGCGGCGGACCGGCACCTGCGCGCGGTGCTCGCCGTCCTGGCCGCGCCGGGCCCCGACGGCCGGACCGTCTACGACGTCGTGACCGTCGTGGTCTACCGGCATTGGACGGGGCCGGTCTATTTCAACCTGATCCGGCCTTTTCACCATCTGGTCGTCTGGCGCATGGCCAAACGCGCCGCCTGCGGCCGCAACGCCCCGTGAAGGATGGTGCCATGGAAGCAAGCGAACAGCTGCGCCGCATCGCGCCGTGCGGCCTGGACTGTGGCCGTTGCCTGGACAACCCGGACAGCCCCATTGCCGCCCATGCCCGGGCGCTTCGCGGCGAGCTCGGGGAGTTCGGCCGGCGCGCCGCGTTTTTCGCGGGCATGGATCCGGCCTTTGCCGCCTATGCGGATTTCGAAAAGCTCCTCGAACGCCTGGGCCGGGGCACGTGCCGTGGCTGCCGGGAAGGGCAATGCCTGCTCGCAACGTGCCGGGTGAAGGACTGCGTGCGGGAGCACGGCGTCGATTTCTGCTGCGACTGCACCGAGTTCGCGGCCTGCGATCCCGGCTTGCCTGGGCCGCTTACGGCGCGTTGGCGCGCCAACAACGTGCGCATTCGCGAAATGGGATTGGCCGCCTACGCCGCCTGGCTCGCGGCACAGCCGCGCTACTGAAGCGGCCGCTGTCTAGCCACCGCCAACAGGCGGAAAGATGCCGACCCGGTCGCCGTCGGCAAGCGCCCTGTCCATGTCCGCGCTGACGCCGTTGACGAACACGATCCTGACCTCGTCGCGGGGGATGCCCAGGCGGTCGACGAGGGCGCTTACGGTTTCGCCGGGCGCGATGGGCAGGGCGTCGGCATTGCCGGGCATCTTCGGGGCCAGGGTGGCGTAGCAGCGCAGTTCGATGGGCATGGTCGTGTCCTTGTCGCCCTGTTCCGGGCGGCGATAGTATCGTGACTTCTGTTTTTTTAAGCGGTTCACTCCCTCCTGTCCATACCATGCTGCGGCGATGCTCGAAAAATAGACTCGCGCGTTGCCAATGACATGGCAAGCGTGTATCCAGGCGAGAAACGGATCACCGTCTTTCGCGTCGCGCCGGGGGCAGGTGGCTTGGGTATGCGTAACATACTGGGATATTTTGCCATAACGGCGTTTCTCGTCCTGTGCGGCGTCATGGCTCTCCGCTATGTCCGCAGCGGCGCATCCCCCCCGCCGCATACCTGGTCCGGCGGGGAAATCACCGTGGGCTATTCGAGCGAACCGCCGTATTCCTTCCGCACCCAGGCCGGGAAGATCACCGGAGCCGCACCGGAAATGGCCAAGGCTGCGCTCGAACGCGCCGGCATCGGCCCGATCCATTGGGTGCTGCTGGATTTTCAGCAGGCGATCCCGGCGCTCCTCGACGGACGCATCGACATGGTCGCCAACGGCCTCTTCGTCACGTCAGAGCGTGCCAAGCTGGTGCGCTTTTCAAGGCCCTACAGCCAGACGCTGCAGGGGCTCCTGGTCAAACGCGGCAATCCCCTGGCGCTGCATTCCTACGAGGCCGCGGTCGAAAACCCGACAGTCAGGATTGCCGTGCTCGACGGCTCCGTGGAACAATTCATGCTCGTTGCCATGGGGACGCCGGAAAGCCGCCTGTTCGTCGTGCCCGACCCGGCGGGTGGGCTTGCCGCCGTGCGCTCCGGACGCACGGATTGCCTGGCCTTGACCGAGCCGAGCGTCGTCTGGCTGGCCCGGGAATCGGCCGGCGAAGCGGAGTCGGCCCGGCCCTTCGCGCAAACGCCGCAGTTTCCTCCCGGCCGGAGTGCCTTTGCCTTCCGCCCGTCGGACATGGTCCTTGCAGGCCGCGTCGATGCGGCCCTTGCCGGGTTCATCGGCACAACGCCCTACTACGACCTCCTACGGCCTTTCGGATTCGGCTCCGAAGCCATGCCCCAGGAGAACCGGCAGTGACGGACGCGTCCCGGAGGCGGGGCGATGCGCAGTCCTCCCGAGGCTGGATCGACCTGCATCTCTACGCCATGGCTGCAGCTGCGGTACTGACCGGTCTGCTCCTGTGGTGGACCAACGCGTCCTGGCGGGAGAATTTCGTGATTTACCCGCCCATGCGCGGCGAACTGCGCCAGAGCCGGGCCGACGTCGTCAAGGGATATCTGGCCGTGGAGCGCCACCTTGCCGGCGAATCCTCGATCCGCCTCGCCGACGTGGACGCGTTCATGGATCAGGCCGTGCGCGGCATAGACAAGCTCATTGTTTCCTCGCACGTGCCGGAGGCGGGCAGGGCCGTGCTCGCCGAACAGGCGCCCGATTTCGATGGCGGACTTCGGGCCTACAGGCACGGCATCGTCCGGTTTCAGAAACTGCTGCGCCAAAGCCTCCTCGACCAGGGGCAATATCGCGCGGAGCACGCCGTGGAGCGGCATGCCGCGTTCGCCGACCTGGAGAAGCTCGGCGACGGCCTCGACGACGCCATCGAGCGCTGGGTGCTCGCCGTGGTTCGGCGGCAGGACCGTCTCAACCGGGTCCTTTTTTTCGTCTGGCTGTCGTTTCTGGCCATCCTCGCCCTGACCCTGACCCTGGCTGGTACGCGCCGGCGCAAGGCCGAGGCGGCCATGCGCGAGAGCGAGAACCGCTACCGTTCCCTGTTCGACCAGGTCATGGACGTGATTCTGGTCGTGGACGCCGGCACAGGCCGGATACTGGACTGCAACCAGGCCGTGACCACGCAGTGGGGATACGACCGGGAAGAACTCATCGGCCGCGAGTCGTCCTTGTTGCGTCCGCATTCCCCGGCAGGGGCGCTGCGGTCTGGCGCGGCCGATCCGTCCGACAGCCCGAGGGCCGCGGTCCGGGAGACGCGGCTGGCGACGCGGCTTGGCGAAATACGGGATGTCTCCGTCAAGACCGGGTATTTCACCCTCGGCGACCGCGACGTCCGCCTGGAGATCTACAACGACGTCACGGAGCGCAAACGCAGTGAAAACGCGCTGCTGGAACGTGAGGCCACCTTGCGGCGGCTTGGCGACAACCTGCCCGACGGCTTGATCTACAAAGTCGAGGTCCGCGCGGACGGGACACGGCGTTTCCTCTACGTCAGCCAGGGCGTGGAACGTTTGTTCGGGCTGGCGGTCAAAGCGGCCCTTGCCGATGCCGGGGCCGTTTTCGCGCGCTACCTGTCCGAGGACTTCGACGTGTTGCGCCGGGCTGAAACCCTGTCCCTGCGTACGCTTGGCACCTTCGACGTCCAGGCCCGCTTCCATGACGCCACAGGCGCGGTGCGCTGGGGGCAACTGCGCGCCGCGCCGCGCCGTACCCCGGAAGGCAGTGTGGTCTTCGACGGCATCCTCGTGGACATCACCGAATACAAACGCGTCGAGGAGCGGCTGCGCCAGGCCATGGCCGCGGCCGAATCGGCCAGTCGGGCCAAAAGCGAATTCCTGGCCAACATCAGCCACGAGGTGCGCACGCCCCTCAACGGCGTTCTGGGCATGCTGCAGCTGCTCGAAGCGTCGTACCTTTCTCCGGAAGACGCCGACCATGTGGCCACGGCCCTGGCCTGCTGCCGGGGGCTTGTGCGCGTGCTGACCGACATTTTGGATTTCACGCTCATCGAATCCGGCAGGCTCGTGCTGCGAAACGAGCCCTGCGACGTGCGCGGCATGGTCGCGGAGGTGCTTTCGGTCTTCAGCCTGGAGAGCGCGCGCAAGGGGCTCGACGTCGCGGTCGTGGTGGACCCTGCGACGCCGGAGCGGGTCATGACCGACGTCGCCCGGCTGCGGCAGATTCTGTTCAATGTCGTGGGCAACGCCGTGAAGTTCACGTCCCGGGGGGCGGTGCGCCTGGATGTGTGCCAGGCATCGGCGCGTGGCGAAGCGACGCATCTCCTTTTCGCCGTGTCCGATTCGGGCATCGGCATCCCCGAGGACCAGATGGAGGCCATTTTCGAGCCTTTTACCCAGCTTGACGGCTCCTTTACCCGAAAATACGGCGGCACGGGCCTGGGACTTGGCATCGTCAAGCGCCTCGTCGGGCTGCTCGACGGGCACATTACCGTGGACAGCGTGCCCGGCCGGGGTACGGAGTTCGCCTTCGCCATCCGTTGCCGGCCGCTTCCGCCGCAGGAGGCCCGGGCCGCGTCCGTTGCCGCGCCCGCCGCGGACCAGGATGGCCTGGTGCGGGTGTTGGTGGTGGAAGACGAAGCCATCAACCGCCTGGCCACGGTCTCGATGCTGCGCAAGCTCGGTTTTGCGGCCAGCGCCGCGGAGGACGGCGACGTGGCCCTCGACGCCCTGGAGGAGGGCGACTACGACGTGGTGCTCATGGATATCCAGATGCCGCGCGTCAGCGGCGACGAGGCCACGCGGCGCATCCGCCGCGGCGAGCGGCCCGGCATCGATCCCGGCATCCAGATCATCGCACTGACCGCCCACGCCATGGCCGGGGACCGCGAGCGCTGCCTGTCCTGCGGCATGAACGACTACCTGTCCAAGCCCGTGGACCTCGCCGCCCTGGGGCAGGCGGTGACGCGCGCGGCCGCGCAGCGCCGCAACGGCGACGCTTGACGCGCTCGCCCTTAACGGGGCACCGCGGTACTGGTTGTGCTCACCAATGCAAATCCATGCACGGAGGTTTGACCCATGGCTCCGACTGTCATCGAACACCTGACGACGCGCCTCAAGCAGATCGGCGTCACGGACGTTTTCGGCGTGCCCGGGGACTTCTCCTTTGCCTTAAACGACGCCGTGGACAACGACCCGGACATGCGCTGGATCGGCTGCTGCAACGAACTCAACGCCGCCTACGCCGCCGACGGCTACGCCCGTGTGCGCGGCCGCGCCGCGCTTTGCACCACCTACGGCGTGGGCGAGCTTTCCGCCCTGTGCGGCGTGGCCGGCTCGTACACCGAACACCTGCCCGTGATCCATCTCGTCGGCATGCCGAGCGTTTCCACGCAGCGGGCGCGGCGTATCGTGCACCATACGCTCGGCGACGGCAGCTTCGACGCCTACGCCGACATGACCAAGCCTGTTGTCGCGGCAAGCGCCGTGCTGACCCCGGAAAACGCGGCCTGCCAGATCGAACGCTGCCTGGAGGCGGCGTTGACCCGCAACCGGCCCGTGTACATCGCGCTGCCCCAGGATTACGCCGACGTGCCCCTGGCCGGGGAGCTCGTCTGCGCGCCCGAAGCGCCCCAAAGCGATCCCGGAACGCTCGCCGCCGCGATCGACGCCGTCGCCGAGAAGCTGGACAAGGCCGGCACGGCCGTGGTGCTTGCCGGCTACCTCATCGCGCGCCTGGGGCTGCGCGAGGTGGCCAAGGGACTCCTTGCCCGCACGGGACTGCCCTTCGCCACCATGTTCATGGACAAGACGGCCCTGGACGAGACCTTGCCCGGCTACATCGGCCTCTACGACGGTCGGATCATGAACCCGGACGTGCGCGATTTCGTCGAGGGCTGCGACTGCGTGCTCAACCTCGGCGCACTGTGGAGCGATTTCAACACCGGCGCGTTCACGGCCAAGATCGATCCCTCGCACATGATCGCGGTCATGCAGCACGAAACCCGCGTGGGCCACGCCACGTTTTGCGACGTGGAGATGCGAGACGTGATGGAGGGGCTGGCCAGGGTCGTTTCGCCCAAGCCCCGCAGCGTCGTCGGGCCCAAGGGCCTCGGCGAGCCCAAGGGCGCGCCCGGGGAGCGCATCAGCCCGGACTACCTCTATCCGCGCTTCGAGAAGTTCCTGCGCGAGGGCGACATCGTCATGGCCGAGACGGGGACCATCTCCATGGGACTGGGCTTCGCGCGCATGCCGACCGGCGCGGAATTTTTCAACCAGACGCTGTGGGGGGCCATCGGCTGGGCCACGCCTGCGGCCTTCGGCGCGGCCGTGGCCGCGCCCGGGCGGCGTACGCTTCTTTTCACCGGCGAGGGCTCGCACCAGATGACGGTGCAGGAACTCGGCCAGTTCGGCCGGTTCGGCCTCAAGCCCGTGGTTTTTTGCTTGAACAACGACGGCTACCTGATCGAGCGTCTGCTGTGCAAGAACCCGGGCAGTTCCTACAACGACCTCGCGCCCTGGGACTATACGCAGCTTCCGGCCGCCTTCGGCATGCCCGACTGGTTCTGCGCCCGGGCGACCACCAACGCCGAATTGGAGGAAGCCATGGCCAAGGCGGAACGCTGCGGCGCGGGGGCGTACGTCGAAGTGGTCATGGATCGCATGGCGGCGTCGCCCCTGGCCAAAAAGCTCGGGGAATCCATCCGCACGCTCTACGGCGACAAGTAGCCGCCCGCGCGCGCCGACCGGCTGCAAGCGATCCCTTGCTCATGCACGGCCAGGCATGTAGAATAATCCGGCGGCGTGGGACGCAACGCCGCAGTATGCCGTTTGTGGAATACACATGCCGCGTGTGGCGTGCTCCTTTCACCGCGATCAGGCCGCGGCATGGGCGGACGCCGTACCAAACAGAAGCAACCGGATTTCAAGAATATGCCCCCGGCCGATCATGCACCCGCATTCCGCGCATTGAGACGCGTTCGCGCGCTGGTTGCGGACGATTCGTCCGTGATGCAGCACGTACTGCGCGCCATCCTGCAAAAGCTCGGCGTGCCGGAGGTTCACGTGGCCGGTAACGGCATGCAGGCCCTTGATTTGCTTAAGGCCAACGCCGCCATCAACGTCGTGTTCGCCGATTTGAAGATGCCAAAGCTGTCAGGGATGGGGCTGCTCGACATGCTGCGCGGCTCGGAGATCTTCAAGGAGCTCCCCGTGGTGATCATCAGCAGCGAAGGCGGTACGGACAGCATTCTCGAAGCCGGCCGCCACGGTGCGACCGCCTACCTCGTCAAGCCCTTTTCCCTGGAGAAAGTGGCGGGCGCGCTGCGCAAGATCTTCCCCGAAGAACCTGCGTAACGCGAGCGGGCGCGAGCCCCGTCGCGGCGCGTCAGGCGGAGGCGTTTTCCCCGGCCAGCTTGAAGCGGGCGATGGCGTCCTCCACGGCGCGGATTTCCCTCGTGAGGGTTGTCAACGATGCCGCAAGATCCACCGCATTCCCCTGCACAAGGGTGGTTTCGAGGGTCTCGGCGAACGCGGCGATGCGTTCCGCGCCGAGCTGGCGGGAAATGCCCTTGAGGGTGTGCACGAATACCAGCAATTCCTTCGTATCCGGCATATGTCTGAGATAGACGACCTCGAACCTGTCGGCATTGAATTTCTCGAGAAAGCCGTCGCAAATGTCTTCGTACAGTTGCCGGTCCATGCCCAGTCGCGCCATGCCGGCCGCGACGTCGAGAACGTCCCGGTCGTTCGCGCCGGTCTGCGCATGCGCCTGCGTCAATGCCGGCGCGGCGCCCTCGGGCTGCGAGCAGACGATGACCGCGCTGCTGCCGAGGGGCTGCAACTTCGCGGCGAGGTTTTCGAGGTCGATCGGTTTTGCCAGGAAATCCTCCATGCCGGCCTGAAAGCACTGCTGCTTGACGGAGTCGAGGGTGTAGGCCGTCATGGCGATCAGCCGCGTTTGCCGGTTGAGCGCCGCCGCGCCGCCGCGGATGCGTTTCGCCAGCTCGAAACCGTTCATGCCGGGCATCTCGATGTCGAGAAACACGACATCGAACGGTTCCTGCTGCAGCAGGGCGAGCGCCTGCTCGCCGGATGCGGCGAGGGTCGGGCGCTGCCCGAGCATGGAAAACATTTTTTCGGCGACCATGAGGTTGGTCGGCGTGTCGTCGACCACCAGTATCCGAAGCGCCCCGTGCCTGTCCGGCTCCGTGTCGTGGGCGGACGCCTTTTGGGCGCCGTTGTCGCATCCCGTGCCCTTGGGCAAATGCAGGGCGACGGAGAATTCGCTGCCGACTCCCGGCACGCTGACCACGGTGATGTTCCCGCCCATGAGTTCCACGAGCTGTTTGCAGATCGCAAGCCCCAGGCCCGTGCCCCCGTACTTGCGGCTCATCGAATTGTCGGATTGGGTGAACGGCTCGAAGATGTTGGCGAGCTGGCTCGTTTCGATGCCGATTCCGGAATCCTTCACGGCGATGGAAACGGCGTAGAGGCCGGCGGGTTCCGCCTTGTCCACGCGCACGGCGATGCGGATTTCGCCGAACTGCGTGAACTTGATGGCGTTGTGCGTCAGGTTGAAGAGGATTTGCCGGATCCGGGACGGGTCGCCGCTGCACACGACGTCGGCGTCTCCCGTGTAATCAACGTGTATTTTCAGCTTCTTCCGCTCGGCGATGGGACGCAGGATCTTGACGGTCGCGGTGAGCAGGTCGCTCAGGTTGAAGTCGATGCGCTCCAGTGCGAGCTTGCCGGCTTCGATCCGGGAGAGGTCGAGCAGGTCGTTGACGATGTCGAGCAGATGCAGGGAAGAATCCTTGATGATGTTCGCGCACTCCTTTTGCTCGTCATTGAGGGGCGTGTGCAGGAGATAGTCGTTGAGTCCCTTGATGGCGTTCATGGGCGTGCGGATTTCGTGCGTGACTTTCGCCAGGAAGTCCGTTTTCATCCTGTTTGCCTGTTCGGCTGCATTTTTCGCTGATTCAAGCTCCTGCTGTACGTGTTCCTTTTTGATGATCTCGTTATGGAGATCGTTCGTACGTTCGAGAACGAGATTCTCGAGGTCTGCCTTGTAGTGATTGATTTCATCGATGAAGGAATTGATCTGGTCGGCCATCGCCGTGATTTCGTCACTTCCCGTGACGGCGACATGCGGCATGCGGTCGCCTACGGTGTTTTGCCGCTTGATCTGCGTGAGCTGGGACGTGATGCGCAGCAGCCTGCGCAGGATGCGCTTTTCCACGAGAAAGACGATGGCGGCCAACAGGAGAAGGCCGCCGACGGCGAGGTAGACGGCGGCGCGTTTGCTCACGGCGACGCCGGTGTGGACGATGTCCTTGTTGCCGTAGACGATCAGGCGCAGCTGTTTGCGGTTTGCCAGATCGCGCAGCAGGGTGACGGCCGCCGTTTCATTCTCGCCGATGTCGAAAATGGTGACGACTTCTTGTGTTTTTGTATGAAGAGTTTTTTTCTCGGCGCTCGCGATCCGATGCGGCAGCGGCAAGGACGCCGGCTCGATGTGAAATGGGATCTGTATTTTTTCCGAAAGGGTTTGCATCGTTTCCGGCGAAAACAGCTTTCCCATGACAAGCATGCCCTGCTTTGGCCCTTCGCCATCACTGGTATGTATCGGGCAGCTCGCAAGGATAGCCAGCCCCTTGTCGAGGAGAGCGATGCCATGGATTCTGTCGTTCATATTCGAATCCGTCAGCATGCTGCTTTCCTTGAAAATCACTTTTTTAATGTCTTGTGGCATTCCTGATGCATACTTGTCGTCTACTGTTTTGGTGCTGCTCCAGACGATATTGTTTCTATTGTCTATATATGCAATAAAATAGAGGTCGAGCGTCTCCAGTGTGCGTTCGTTCAGGTTTGACGTTATGTAGTCCTTTGTTTTCCCCTGCATGAACATCGCGCTGTCATCCCATACAGCCCAGTCGACAATGATACCGTCGAGTTTCTGTACTTCCTCAGACGCCGCATTGGTGGCGCGAAGGACATCGGTCAAAAGCGTCGCGTATTCGAAACCGGTGAAGGCCCGGTCGAGGAGGTAGCTGTTGGTGGCGATGTAGGATGCGAACAGCAAGATGGAACCGAGACAGATTCCAAGCAGGGTGAACTTCCGAATGGATGCGCGCATAAGCGAATTCCTGCACCTCTCCCGGACAAAGGCAGGCGTTGATTAAGAACGTTTTTTAGGATGTTATAGCGATGCCCGAAAAATGCAACGTCTTGAATCATGCCTGAGGCAAATGGATGCTTTTTGAAAATGATCCAAAAAAGGCGCGATGACGGTTGCTTATTTTGTCGGCAAAGCGCTTTGTTGTTGTAAAACGGCGTATCCTGGCGTCGTTTCGAGATGAAAAATGCGAATAATGTAGAAATGCGTCATTGAAGGTCCGGCGCGCACGTGTGGCGTGTCGGACCGGGACCTTTTCGCACGGGCGGTGTCATGCGCCGATGATCTTGACCAGGACGCGTTTTCTGCGGCGGCCGTCGAATTCGCCGTAAAAGATCCGCTCCCAGGTCCCGAAATCGAGGCGACCTTCGGTCACGGCAACGACCACCTCGCGGCCCATGATCTGGCGCTTCATGTGCGCGTCGGCGTTGTCCTCGCCGACGTTGTGGCGGTAGCCGGACACGGGCTCGTGGGGGGCGAGTTTTTCCAGCCACACCTCGTAATCGTGGTGCAGTCCGGATTCGTCGTCGTTGATGAAGACAGAGGCCGTGATGTGCATGGCGTTGACCAGGCACAGCCCCTCGCGGATGCCGGATTCGGCCAGGCAGGCCGCAACTGCGTCGGTGATGTTGACGAAGGCCCGGCGGGACGGGATGTCGAACCAGAGTTCCTTGCGATAGCTTTTCATGGCGCGGCTCCAGGGCGTTTTCACCCTTGTAGCGCAATCCGGGACGCCTGTCCCGGCTCCCCGAAGCCGCGCGCGGCAGGGGGTTATTGTGCGAGTTGGTACGGCCAGGCCACCAGTCCGCCTTCCATGACCGTCACGTTGTCGTAGCCGTTGGCCTCAAGCACGCGCTGGGCTTCGTAGCCGCGCATGGACACCTTGCAGTAGGTCACAATGGGGGCGTGCTTGTCGACCGGCAGCTCGCCAAGGCGCTTGCGCAGCTGCCCAAGCGGCACGAGCCTCTCGCCGAGGCCCAGGCGCATCTCCTCGAATTCCTTGGGGCCGCGCACGTCGAGCAGGAACGGCTTTTCCCCGGCGTCCAGGCGCGCCTTGACAGCCACGCTCGTTTCGCCGCGCATGAGCCCGCGCATCTTGTTTTGCAGGACGTGGGCCGTGGCGATGGCGTGGTCGATGGCCAGGGAAAACGGCGGCGCGTAGGGCAGGTCGGCCATGGCCACGTCGTCCACGGTGAGGTTGCCGAGGATGGCCATGGCCATCTCCGCGGTCTGACGATTGACGTCGCCCGGACCCACGCAGGCGAACCCGAGGATGCGGCCGGAGCCCGCCTCGGCGATGAGCTTGGAGATCACGGGCTTGGCCCCCATGAAGCCGGGCTTGTCGGGGCTGGCGTTGATCGCGGTGACGATGTCGAAACCGGCCTCGCGGGCGCGGCGCTCGGACAGACCCGTGCTCGCTGCGGCGAAATCGAACACCTTGCAGATGCCGCTTCCGATGGTGCCGGGGAAGCTCGCCATGTCGCCGAGCACCGCGTTTTCACCGGCCACCCGGCCTTCCAGGTTGGCCAGGTCGCCGAAGGGGGCGTGCATGGGCTTGCCCGTCAAGCGGTTGAGCACCTCCACGCAGTCGCCGGCGGCGTAGATGTCCGGGTCGGAGGTGCGCATGTGGGCGTCGGTGACGAGCCCGCCCGTGGGGCCGAGCGCCAGCCCGGCGGCCTTGGCCAGGGCCGTGTTGGGGGCCACGCCGATGGCCATGACCACAAGCGACGCGGGCAGTTCCCGGCCGTCGGCCAGGCGCACGCCGGCCACCTTGCCGTCTTTGCCCAGGATTTCCGTGATGCCGATGCCGGTTATGATCTTCGCGCCCTTGGAGCGGGCGTGTTTCTCCATGACAAGCGCGAGTTCGGGATCGAGGAAGCTCAGAATCTGCGGCAGGGCCTCGACCACGGTCACGTCCATGCCGGCCGCGACCAGCGCCTCGCAGGTCTCCATGCCGATGAGCCCGCCGCCGACGATGACCGCCGCTTCGCCCTTGCTCGTGGCGGCCACGGCGCGCAGACCGTCGGCATCGGCCAGGCTCGACAGCGTGGTCACACCGGAAAGTCCGCGCCCGGGGATGGGCGGCACCTTGGGCACGGAACCCGTGGCCAGGATCAGTTTGTCGTAGGGGAGTTCGCCGGTCTCGCCCGTGGCCGTCCGTTTCCAGGCGACGGTCCTGGCCTCGCGGTCGATGGCCGTGACTTCCGTGCCGACCAGCGCCGTGATGCCCTTGGCGCCACCGAAAAAGGCCGGATCGCGCACCACGCCGGCAGGGGTGCACAGGAGCATGTCGCGTCCCTTGACCTCGCCGGCCACATAGTAAGGATAGCCGCAGGAGGCCATGGAAAGCTCCGGGGCTTTTTGCACCAGGATGACCTCGGCCTGCTCGTCCAGACGCTTGGCCCGCGCGGCGGCCTTGGGACCGGCTGCCGTGCCGCCGATGACGACAATGCGTTTGTTGCTCATTGTTTTGTTTCCTCCATGTTCCGTTTTTTTCCCGTGTATAGTCAGGCCGCTTCCGCGACCGTTCGGCCCATGTGAATTCACGGAAGGTTCATGCCGTAAATTAATTTTTCCCGCAAGAACGAATTGCAAGGAAGTCTCGGAAAGGAAAACAGGGCACTCTGAAAAAGGAAGGTCAGCGCCTGCGCTGGGCGGCGGCCAGGGCGTCCAGAGTCAGTCGGGCCGTGTGCGCCCAGGTGAAGCGGGCTTCGTTGGCGCGGCCGCGTTGGATGAGGGCTTCGCGCAACGCCGTGTCGGCGACCACGCGGACGAGCGCGTCCGCCCAGGCTTCAACGGCGGTGGGAGGGAGAAGAAGCGCCCCGTCGCCGGCCACTTCGGGCAGGGACGTGGCCGCCGCGCACACGACCGGCGTGCCGCAGGCCTGCGCTTCGAGCACCGGCAGGCCGAAGCCCTCGAAGAGCGACGGAAAGGCCAGGGCCAGCGCGCCGTGGTAGAGAAGCGGCATCTCGCGCCGCGCCACGTGCCCAAGCCGCCGTACGCGCCCGGCTAGGCCCAGTCCCGCGACCGTCTCGGTGAAATCCTCGCTCCAGGCCAGCCCCCCCGTCACGGCCAGGTCGCAGGGCAGGCGCGAACCGGCCCGGGCAAAAGCCGCAAGCAGCGTGCCCAGGTTTTTCCGCGGCGAGATGTTGCCGGCGTAGAGGATGTAGGGCCGCGCAAGGCCGTGTCGCTCCCGGAAGGCGGTGACGTTTCCGGGCGTGACGGGCATTTTGTAGAGGGGGTCGCAGGCGAGCGGCGTGACCGTCACCTGCTCGGGTCGGGCCCTGGTCAGGCGCAGGACGTCGGCGCGCGTGTGCTCGGAGATGGCCACAAGGCGCTCGGCCCGGCGCGCGGCATAGCGGATGAAGCGGCGCATGTAGAGGGTGTCGCCGCGCTTGTACATGCGTAGCGTCGGGTGGAAATAGCCGAGGTCGAGCATGGCCACCACGGCCGGGCAGGGGATGCCCGCGGGCATGTTGGAGGAAGGGAAGAAGACGACGTCGGGCTTGTCCCTTGATAGCGCCCGGGGCAGGGCCAGCCAGTCGAAGGCGAGACGGTTTCGCGTCGGCAGCACCTTTTCGCAGGCCTCGGGAAACGTGCCCACATGGCTTTCATCGGGATAATAGAGGAGGCATTCGTGCCCGCCGGCATCGAGGATCGCGCGCACAAGCCCCAGCAGGTATTCCTTGGGGCCGCCGGAAGGGTAGTCCAGGGTGCGGGCGTTGACGGCGATGCGCATGGGCGGCCTCAGCCGATCAGGCCGTGCTTTTTGCGGGCCATTGCGCGCATGGGCTCGATGCGCGCGTTGACGCGCGTCGGCAGGCGGCGGCCGCGAAGGAGCGCGCCGCACTGGGCCGCAAGCGATTGCACGCGGATTTCCACGCCCACGAGCTTGATGAGGAACTCGTGCCACGCGCCCGTGCCGTGGCGGTGCTGGCAGGCGTATATCTCCCGTTTGAACACCTCGCGCCAGGTGGCGGTCTTGGCCGAGGGATGCAGGCGGAAGGTGGCGACGAGACGGGGGATGCGCACGATCTTGCCTTGCCTGCTGATGCGCTCGAACAGGTCGTAGTCCATGCAGTAGGTAAAGCGCGTGTCCATGCCCCCGGCGGCGCGGTAGGCGTCGCGCCGGAAAAAGGTCGATTGCTGCGGCACGGCCATGGCGTAGCGCATCTGGCGGTGGGAGGGGGCGAGCACGGTGTCGAGCATGACCGGCCGGCCTGCGGGGTCGGTCAGGAGCGTGTCGCCCGTGACCATGACCGCTTCGGGATGGCGGGCGAAGGCTTCGGCCACGGCGGCCAGCACGTCGTCGGCGCAAAGCGTGTCGTCGGAATTGAGCCAGCCCATGACCTCGCCCGTGGCCATGGCGAAGCCCTCGGCCAGGGCCGCGGTCTGCCCCGCATCCGGGGCCGAGCGCCAGTACGCGAGCCTGCCGTCCCATTGTTGCAGGATGGACGGCGTTTCGTCCGTGGAGCCGCCGTCGAGGACGATGTGTTCGACGGCCACGCCTTTTTGCGCGGCCACGCTTTCAAGCGTCTCGGGCAGGAATACCGCCTGGTTGAAGGACGGCGTGACCACCGTGACCTTGGGCAGGCGCAGGGGAGCGAGGCCCGAGGCCTCATGCAGGGCGTCGTAGACGTTTTGCGCGCAGGCCGCCCAGGAAAACGCCGCCGCGCGCATGAAGCCCAGGGCGACCTGTCGCTCGCGAAGCGCGTCGTCGATGCGCAGGCGACGCAGCAGGGCGGCAAGGGCCGCGTCGTCGTCCGCCGGAAAGGGCAGGCCGGCGATGCCGGCGGCTTCGGGCAGGGAGGCGGCGTCGGCATAGGCCACGGGCACGCCGCTGGCCATGGCCTCGAGCAGCGGCAGGCCGAAACCCTCGTAGCGCGAAGGGAAAAGGAAGGCCGCCGCGCCCCGGTAGGCCAGGGCCACGTCGTCGTCCGGCAGATAGCCCAGGGGGACCACGCTCTCCGGGGGCATGCCGGCCGGCAGCAGCGTAAGCAGCGCCTGCGGGTCGCCGTGGCCGATCAGCGCAAGCTGCGGCCGGGGGCCGTCCGCGTGCCTGTGCATACGGGCCAGGGCGCGCAGGGCGACGCCCAGGTTTTTGTGGGGCATCAGGTTGCCCACGCACAGCAGATAGCCTTCCCGCAGGCCGTGCCGGGCGCGGAGCGCGGCCAGGGGCGCGGCGTCTGCGGAAGAAAGCGGCCGGAAGCGGTCGTGGTCCACGGCGCAAAGGTCCGTCGGGCGCGTGCGCGCGGCCATGGGGCCGTAGACGCGCAGCATTTCCCGGCGGGTGAAGGCGGAAAGGGTCAGCGGAATCGTCAACCGCTTGAGGCTCGCCCGCTGGCGCACGGCGAAAACCCAGCGGATGTGCCGGGCCAGGGTTTCGGGATGGCGCTTCCACAGGACGTCGTTGACCACGCCCACGCTGCGGCCGCGAAACGCGAGCGGCAGCAGCCCGTCCGGGGCGTAGTGCACGTCCGCGCCGGCTTGCAGGATTTGCCGGGCCATGCCCGTCTGCTGCCAGGCGTAGAGCGACGGCACATTGACCGTCCGCGCCGTCAGGCGGCCGTCCGCGACCAGGCCGCACGCCGTGGCGTTCACCAGCGGCTTGCCGGAAACGAGCGTGATCGCGTCGCCGTGTGCGGCGGCAAGCGCGGCCAGATGCGGCAGAATGGATTCCAGGCAGCGGCCGATGCCGGTGCGCTGGGGATGGGAAAGGGTGCTGGCGTCGATGGTGATGCGCATAAGTATTTAAGGGCTTGGCAGCGCCGGAAAGGCGGATGCGTTGACATGCGTCAATTCCATCGAATATGCAACCGGCGGCATGCAGGCGTCAAAAATGGTCATGGTCGTGCGGCGGCCGCGCCCCGGCTCTTTCTGGTCGGGTCTTCTCGCCGGCCTTTCCCCCGTGGCCTTTGCCCGCCATTTCTGGAAACGCCGCGAGGTGCTGGCCACCTTCGCCCGCATCGAATTCCTTTCCCGCTACCACGGCGCGCAGCTCGGCGTGCTCTGGGGCCTGGTTTCCCCGCTGGCCACCCTTGCCGTCTACACCTTCGTCTTTTCCGTGGTCTTCAAGCCGTCCTGGGCCGGCGGCGGGCAGGGCGGCGTGGCCGGGTACGCACTCATCCTTTTCACCGGGCTGGCCGTGTTCGAAGTTTTCGCCGGCTGCGTGAACCGCACGCCAAGGCTGCTTTCGGAAAACGTCAATTTCATCAAGAAGGTCCTCTTTCCCCTGGAGATCCTGCCCGTCGGCATCCTCTGCGCCGCGGCCATGGAATCCCTGGTCAGCCTCGCGCTTGTCGCCCTTGGCGTGCTCGCGACCACGGGGACGCTCCACTGGACGATTTTGCTTGCGCCGCTGGCCTATCCGCCGCTTTGCATGCTCACGCTCGGGGTCTGCTGGCTGCTCGCGCCGGTCGGCGTCTTTCTCAAGGACCTCGGCAACATGGTCGGGGTCATCGTGCAGCTCTATTTCTTCGCCACGCCGATTCTCTATCCGCTCACTGCCGTGCCCGAGCCTTACCGGTCGCTTTTGGCTTTAAACCCCCTGCATCCCGTGGTCGATCACCTGCGGCGCACCATCCTCTGGGGCCAGATGCCGGACTGGGCCGCGCTCGGCTGGGTCACCCTCGCCTCGGCTGCGGTCATGCTCGTCGGGTATGCGTTTTTTTCAAGCGTCAAGAGGCTTTTCGCCGATGCCGTCTGATGCCGTGACCCCGGTCATCGCCGCCCGGGGCGTCTCCAAGATGTACGAGCTCTACAGCCGTCCCCAGGACCGGCTGCGCCAGCTCCTTTTCCCCGGCGGCAAGCCGCTTTTTCGCGAGCACTGGGCCCTTCGCGACGTCTCGTTCGAGGTCATGCCCGGCGAGGCCTTCGGCATCATCGGCAAGAACGGGGCCGGCAAATCCACCCTGCTGCAAATCCTCGCCGGCGTGCTCGAACCCACGGCCGGCGAGGTGGTCCTGCCCGAGCGCACCACGGCGCTTCTCGAGCTCGGCTCCGGCTTCAAGCCGGAATTCACCGGCCGGCAAAACGTCTACGTCAACGCCGCCGTGCTCGGCATCCCGCGCAGTATCGTCGAGACGCGCATGGACGATATCGCCGCCTTCGCCGACATCGGCGTCCACTTCGACCAGCCGGTCAAGACCTATTCGAGCGGCATGTTCCTGCGCCTGGCCTTTGCCGTGACCACGAGCCTCGAGCCCGAAGTCCTCATCATCGACGAGGCGCTGGCCGTCGGCGACGTCTTTTTCCGCCAGAAATGCTACCAGCGCCTGGAAGGGCTGCTCGCGCGCGGCACCGTGGTCGTGCTCGTCTCCCACGCCATGAACGACGTGGCCCAGTTCTGCCACCGCGCGCTTTTTCTCGAACGCGGGCGCACGATCTTTTGCGGCGACGCCGCCGCGGCGGTCAAACGCTACATGGTCGGCCCCGGCGGCAAAACGGCCACGACGGCGGTCATGGAGCCGGCGTCCCTGGATCTGCCGGCCGAGGACGCCGACGCCGGTTTCTGGCCCGCGCCCGAAGCCTTTCTCGACCTCGCGGCCGTGGCCGCCGCCGAAAACGGCTTCGCCACGCTTACCCACGTGGCCGTGTGCGACGTCGCGGGCAATCCCTGCCGCGCCTTCGAGCAGGGCGAGACCGTGTCCATCTTTTGCCGCTACGCCGTCACGACCGATATCGAGGTGGCCGTGGCTGGGGTGGAACTCATTAACGACAAGCGCATCATCGTCTTCGGCAAGAACACCCTGCAATTCGACTGTGAACACCCGACCGCGACGCCGGCCGGCGCCATCGTGCGCGTACGCTTCGACCTTTCCCTCGACCTCGCGCCGGGCGAATACACGTTCAACCTGGGCTTTTCGACGCTTGGTCGCGAGGATTTCGCGCGCCGGGCGGCGCTTTCCCACCAGGAACTGGAAAGTCGCACCACGGTCATCTCGATCCTGACCCGTGCAGGCGATTTCATGGTCACCTTCCGCAGCCGCGACACCACGCCCGTGCAGCTCACCCACCACGGCGTGGCGAACTTGCCTGGGAGTGCGTCGATGCAGTTGTGTGGGGGAGATGCCTCCGGCGGCCAGGGCGCTGCCCTGGACCTGCCAGGGGGATGATCCTCCTGGACCCCCGATGGTTTTTTCCCCTTTGGGGCTGATGGTGCCATCAGAGGTTCATGACATTACCCCCCTTTAAAAGTTTTTGGGGAAGGAGGGG
>DQED01000294.1:8022-17132 GCA_003525525.1 Desulfovibrio sp. | reverse complement strand
CTGTCCACCACCGCCCTGGCCGGCCTCGACGCGGTGCAACTCGGCTCCCTGACGACCACCCAGCTCGCCAACCTGTCCACGAGCCAGGTGGCCGCCCTGTCCGCCGCGGCCGTCAGGGGTCTGACCACCACACAGGTCGCGGCGCTGTCCACGAGCCAGCTCGCGGCCATGAGCGCCACGGAAATCCAGGCCTTGAGCGACAGCCAGATCGCCGCCCTGTCCGCGACCCAGATCCAGAGCCTGACCACCACACAGCTGCGCGCCCTGACCGCGACGCAGGTCGCCGACCTGAGCCCCGGGCAGATCGACGCCCTGACCGCCACACAGCTCGCCGCATTTTCGACCGACGGCATGGCCAGCCTCACCGCGACGCAGGTGGCCAGCCTCGACGCCACGCAACTGGCCGCCCTGGGAGCGACGCAGCTCGCGNNTGGCCGGCCTGACCGCCACGGCCATGGCCGCCCTGTCCACGCGCCAGATCGCGGCCCTGACCGCCGGCCAGATCGCGGCCCTGGGAACGACGCAGCTCGCGGCTCTGGCCGATACCCAGTGGGCGGCCCTGACCACGACGGAAATCCAGGGGCTCACGGACACGCAGGTCGCGGCGCTTAACGCCAGTCAGCTTGCCGCGCTGTCCGCGACGCAGATCGCCGCCCTGTCCGTCACGGCCATGAAGGGCCTCACGCAAACCGGCATCGCCGCGCTGTCCGCGACGCAGATCGCCGCGCTGTCCGCCGCGGACGTCGCGGCGCTTGACAGCACGCAGGTCGCGGCCCTGTCCCGGACGCAGCTTGCCGCCCTGACCACGACGCAGATCGCGGCCCTGTCCACGACCGCCGTGGCCGGCATGGCCGTGACGGAACTGGCCGGACTTTCCCCCGACCAGTTCGCGGCCCTGACCGCCGGCCAGATCGGCGCGCTGACGGAAACGCAGGTGGCTTCGCTTGCGGCGACGCGGCTGGCGGCGCTCAGCGCCACCCAGCTCGGCGGCCTGCATGCGACGCAAATCGAAGCCCTGTCCGCGGGCCAGCTCGCGGCCCTGTCCGCCGACCAGCTGGCCGCCCTGTCCGTGGCCGGCGTGGACGGGTTCGACGCCACGGCCATCAAGGGCCTCACCACCACACAGATCGCGGCGCTTTCCGCCACGCAAATGGCGTCGCTCAACGAAACGCAGCTTGCGGCCCTGAGCGAAACCCAGCTCGCCGCCCTGTCCACGACGCAGTTGCGGGCCATCACCACGACCGGCATCGCCGCCCTGACCGCGACCCAGGTCGCGACGCTTTCCCCCACGCAGATCGCGAACCTGACCACGACGCAAATGGGCGCGCTCACCGCGACCGAAGTGCAAAGCCTCGGCGACGCACAGCTGGCCGCGCTGACCATGACGCAGATCGCCGCCCTGTCCACCACGGCCGTGGCCGGGCTGACCACGACCGAACTTGCGGCCCTGACCACCCGCCAGCTCGGGGCGCTGTCCGCCACCCAGTTCGGGGCGCTGTCCGCCACCCAGCTCGCCGCCCTGACCACGGCGCAGATCGGCGTGCTGACCACGACGGAAATAAGCGGTCTGACCGAAACGCAGGTGGCGCTCCTGGCCGACACGCAGCTCGCGGCGCTTAGCGCCACACAGCTCGCCGCCCTGACCGAAACCGGCATCCAGGGCCTCAGCGCGACCCAGCTGGCGCATCTGAGCGAAACCCAGTTCCGGCAGCTGACCCCGGATCAGATCGGCGACCTGACCACCACACAGTTCGCGGCGCTCGCCGCCGCCCGTATCGGGCAGCTGACCACGACGCAGATCGCCGGCCTGACGCATACGGAAATCGAGTCCCTGTCCACGACGCAGCTGGCCGCGCTTTCCGCCGCGCAGCTCGGCGCATTCAACGCCACGCAGATGGGTTCGCTGACCAGCACCGCGGTTTCCGCCCTGACCGCCACACAACTGGGGGCGCTTGCGACCACGCAGATCGCCGCCCTGTCCACGACGGCCGTCACGGGACTGACCGCCACGGAAATCGCCGCGCTGTCCACCAGGCAGCTGACGGCCCTGACCCCGACGCAGATCGGCGCGCTGACCACCACCCAGGCGGCGGCCCTGACGAGCACCCAGCTCGGGCTGCTCACCGCCACGGAAATCGGCGGCCTGACCGGAACGCAGGTGGCGGCCCTGTCCGTGTCCCAGCTCGAGGCACTCAGCCGGACGCAGATCGGCGCGCTGTCCGCCAGCGCCGTCAGGGGCCTGACCGCCACGCAGCTGGAAACGCTTTCCACGACGCAGTTCGCGGCGCTTTCCGCCACGGAGATGGCGGCGCTTTCCACCACGCAGCTTCAGGGTCTTTCCACCACGCGCCTGGCCGCGCTGACCGCGACCCAGTTCGCGGGACTTACCGCCACGCAGATCGGCGCGCTGACCGCCGCCCAGACTGCGGCGCTCTCCACGACGCAGGTCGCCGGCCTGACCAACACGCAGGTGGCCGGGCTCACCTCCACGCAGGTGGTGGGACTGAGTTCGACCCAGTTGGCGGCCATGACCACCACGCAGATCGCCCACCTCTCGACCACGGCCGTGCCCGGGTTGACCACCACGCAGTTCGCGGCCCTGACCTCGCGCCAGCTGACCGCGCTTAACGCCACACAGATCGGCGCGCTGACCACCACGCAGGCGGCCGCCCTGACCGCCACGCAGCTCGCCGCGCTCACCACCGCGCAAGTCGCCGGCCTCACGTCCACGGCGCTGTCCACCCTTTCCGCCACGCAGCTCGCCGCGCTGTCCACCACGCAGGTCGCGGCGCTGTCCGCAACCGGCGTTTCCGGGCTTTCGGCCAGCCAGATCACGAGCCTGTCCTCGACGCAGATCGGGGCGCTGACGGCCACGGAGATGGCGGCGCTGTCCACCACGGCGCTGTCCGGACTGACGGCCGAGGACGTGGCCGCGCTGTCCGTCACGCAGCTGGCGCAGCTTTCCGCCACGGGCATGGGCGCGCTTTCCACGGAAGTCGTCGCCGCCCTGACCACGACGCAACTCGGCGTGCTCTCGGCCACGGAGCTCGGCGGGCTGACCACGTCCCAGGCCGCGGCGCTGTCCACGACGCAGCTTTCCGCCCTGACCCGGACGCAGATGGCCGAACTCTCCACCTCCGCCGTGTCCGGGCTGACCGCGGCGCAGGTCGCCTCGCTCACCACGGCGCAGCTCGCGGCCATGACCGCCACGCAAATCAGCGCCCTTTCCGCCTCGGGCATCTCGGGCATGACCGCCACGGAACTGTCCGGCCTGACCACCACGCAGTTCAAGAGCCTGTCGGCCACGGGCGTGGCGGGCCTGACCGCGACCCAGCTGGCGGGCCTCACCACGGCGCAGATCCAGCAATTGAGCACGACGAGCCTAAGCGGCCTGACCGCAAGCCAGGTGTCGGCCTTAAGCGGCGCGCAGTTCGAGGCATTGAGCTCCACCCAGATCGCGGCGCTGTCCTCGGACGGCGTGCGGGGGCTGACGGAAACGCAACTCGGGCGCATGACCCTGACGCAGCTTGCGGGACTTACCGCCACGCAGATCGGCGCCCTGACCACGGACGAGATCGGCGACCTCTCCGCCACGCAGATCGCGGCCCTGACCGCCACGCAGATCGGCGGACTCGAGCGGATGCAGATCCGGTCCTTGAGCGAGACGCAGTTCGCCGCGCTTTCGGCCACGCAAATCGGGTCCTTGAAAGGAACGCAGGTGGCGAGCCTGACCGGCACGGAGCTGCGCGCCCTGACCACGACCCAGTTCCTGGCCCTCTCCTCCACGCAGTTCGGCGCGCTGACGGCCACGCAGATCGGGCTTTTCAGCGCGACCCAGCTCGGGAGCATCGAGGCCACGCAGCTGGCGGGCCTGACCACGACCACGGTCGCGGCGCTTTCCGCCACGACCATCGCCGGCCTGACCGCGACGGAACTGGAAGCCCTGAACGCCACGCAGATCGGCGCATTTACAACGACGCAGTTGGCCGGTATGACCACGGCGCAGTTGAACGCCCTGGCCAACGCGCTGGCGTAACACGCGCGCAAAGGGCGTTTGCCGACGCCTGACGCCGGCCGGCCGCCACCACACGGCCGGCCGCCGCAATCCTTGAGACGTTTGAAAGGAGGGCACGCCCAACGCCATGGCCACCGACATCCTCTCCCCGGCCCTGATCGCCTCCATGGTGGGGCATTTGAGCGTCGCCGACCTGATCCGGACCACGGAAACCTTCAGGCAAAGCGGCCAGACGGCGTCCATCGAGGCGGCCTATGCGGCCTGGGTGCAGGCCAATCCCGAGGATCCGCTGCTCTACGCCGTGCTGTTTAACTACTCCATCGCGCTCTCCGACACGGGCAAGCTGGAAGCGGCGCAGCAGTGCCTCGAGCGCGCCATCGCCCTCAACGCCGACTTCATGCCGGCCTACATCAACCTCGGGCGCATCCTCGAGCGCCAGGGCAAGATCGGCCTGGCCATCATCCAGTGGTCCGCGGCGCTGGCACGCATGGCGGCAATAAGCGGCCAGGCGGTCATGCACAAGACCACGGCGCTCAACCAGAGCGCCCGGGCGCTGGAGGCGGTGAACCAGGACGAGGCCGCGGAAAAGATGCTGCGCGAGAGCCTGGAGCTCGACCGGGACCAGCGCGAGGTGGTGCAGCACCTGGTCGCGTTGCGCCAGCGGCAGTGCGAATGGCCCGTGCTGCTGCCAAGCGAGCGCGTCAGCCGGGATACGCTTTTCATGGACATGTCGCCGCTTTCCGCCGCGGCCCACGCCGACGACCCGCTCATGCAGCTGGCCCTGGCCGACCGTTACAACCGCCGCGACGTGGGCACGCCCGAAGGCGCGCTGACCGCCTGGCCGGCCGCCATGGCGCACGAAGGGCCGCTTCGCGTCGGCTACCTGTCCTCGGACCTGCGCGAGCACGCCGTGGGCTACCTCATGACCGAGGTGCTCGGGCTCCACGACCGGGACAAGCTCGAAGTCCACGCCTACTACTGCGGCATTCCCGCGACCGACGCCCTGCACGCCCATTTCAGGGACACGGCCGACCGCTTCACCGTGATCACGGACGTAAGCGACGCGGACGCCGCCCGCCGCATCGCCGACGACGGCATTCAAATACTGGTGGATCTCAACGGCTATACGCGCGACGCGCGCCTGAAGCTCGTGGCCCTGCGCCCGGCCCCGGTCATCGTCAACTGGCTGGGCTATCCCGGGACCATGGCCAGCCCCTACCACCACTACCTGATCGCCGACGACTGGATCGTCCCCGAGGCGCACGAAGCCTATTTTTCGGAAAAGGTGCTGCGCCTGCCCTGCTACCAGCCGAGCAACCGCAACCGCGCCGTCGCCCCGCAGCGCCCCACGCGCGCCGACGCAGGCCTGCCCGAAGAGGCCATGGTCTATTGCTGCTTCAACGGCAGCCACAAGATCCACCGCCAGACCTTCGACCGCTGGCTGGCGATCCTCGCCCGGGTGCCGGACAGCGTGCTCTGGCTGCTCGGCGGGCCGGAGGCCACGGTCAACCGCCTGCGGGAGTACGCCAAGGCCCAGGGCATCGCCGGGGAACGCCTCGTGTTCGCGGACAAGGCCGCCAATCCCGCGCATCTGGCCCGCTATCCGCTGGCCGACCTGTTTCTGGACACCACGCCCTACGGGGCGCACACCACGGCCTCGGACGCGCTCTGGTCCGGGGTGCCGGTACTCACCGCCAGCGGCCGCTCGTTCGCCTCGCGCGTGTGCGGCAGCCTCGTGCGCGCGGCCGGGCTGCCGGAGCTCGTGTGCGAAACGCCCGAAGCCTACGTCGAACGGGCCGTCGGGCTCGGCAACGACCGGGCCGCCCTCGCCGCCCTGCGCCAGCGCCTGGAAACCGGGCGCGACCAGGCCACGCTTTTCGACATGCCGGGTCTCGTGCGCGGCCTGGAAGGGCTGTACGCGCGGATGTGGCGCGATTGCCGGGAAGGCCGGCTGCCGCGGCCGGACCTCGCCAATCTCGACGTCTACCTGGAGACCGCCTGCGCCGTGGACTACGAGGCCCTCGACGTCCAGGCCGTCGCGGACTACCGCGGCTGGTGGGCGCAGCTGCTCGCCCGGCGGCACCGCCTGCGCCCCATCCCCCGCGACAACCGGCTGGTCGTCGATCCGGAGCTTTTTCCCTAAGCGACCCCGCGCACGGGCCACGCCGCCCGGCCGCCCGGACGGCGCGGTCGCGCTCCCGACGCATCCGTCGCCCCGCGCGCCGCACCCCGCTCTGGACGCCGACGCGCCCAGGGTTGTATGTTGCGACCATCGGACGCCGCAGCCTGAAACCGGCCGCATCGCCGCGTCCCGGCCTTGCCGTGGGGCGCAAGTCCGGGTATTGCTGCCGCGCACGGTGTTGCGTATCGCCGACCACGGCCGCTATTTCCCGAGGAACACGCCTTTTGCGGACACCGTGACGATCAACCGCGAGGATAGTTGTCGATGTCCGGATCGATTGTTACGGCGACAGAGACGCAAAAGCGCGTGCCGCGCAAAGGCCGTATGCGCAACTTGCTTTGCGCCTGCCTTTTTTCCGTCGCCGTGTTTTTTCTGCTGTACAGCAGGGATTACTACATCAGCACCCAGTATGCCGTCCTCATTGCGCTGCTGCTGGGGACATTCCCTTCCCTGGCGGCGGCAAGGGCCGGCGACGACAGGCCGTATTTCCGGCTGGGCCTGGCCGGCGTCTGCCTTGCCGTGCTGGTGGCCTGCCTGCCCCTGGCGCACGGTGCCTGGGCCGTGGCCGACGACTACATCATCCCGATGATGCTCGACAAATCCGGGCGCATGGATTTCGGCGACCTCGTCTCGCACCTCGGCGTCTCGCAATCGCTCGGCGTCGTCTTCGACAACACCTCCGGGCGGTTCCAGCCGGTCTTCGTCTTCATGTACACCGTCAACACCTTCGTCTTCGGCGACCATATCCGGTTGTGGTACATGCTGTACGGCGGGCTGTTCCTGGCGAGCGTCGCGATGACGCTGCTCGCCCTGCGGCGCTGCTTCGACGGCGTCACGGCCGTCCTTGCCGGCTGCGTCGTCTTCACGCACCTGCATTGGTACTGGCTTTTCCGCGACACCGGCGTGGTGGAAGTCTACGGCCTGCTCGGGCTTTCGCTCACGGCCTGGGTCATCGCCCGCAACCGCTCCCGCGAGGTCGTGTCCGTCGGGGCCTGCCTGCTGGCGACGCTCGGCGGCTTTCTCATGATCGGGACCAAGGAGACCTTCGCCCCGGCCGCGCTGCTGCCCCTGGGCTTCTTTTTCGGCCGCACCTTTTCACGCGACGGCGGGGAACGCCGCAAGGCCGTCGCCTTCGGCATCGTCAACCTGGGCCTTTGCCTCTACGTCCTGGTCGGCATCGTGGCCGCCCTGGCGGCGCTCGGCGCGGGAGCCTCCGACGGACAGGCGGCGTATGCCGCGTTGCTTGGCGACCTTGCCGTCTACCTCGGCGACTTCGGCCGGCGGCTTGCCTGGCCGTGGTACGCCGGGGCGCTGGCCGCCCTCGCCTGCGCCAATCTCCTGCCGTTTCGCGGGCGCGCCCCGGCGGCGGCCGCCGTCAAGAGCGTCCGGATCAGCTTCGGCCTCATCGCCTTCATGCTGCTCTTCGCCCTCTCGCAGTACGTCTTCTACCAGGGCGACGTCGACAACCAGCACTATTCCATCCCGCTCACGGCGATTCCGGCCCTGCTGTGGCTCACGGCGGGNNCGTCGCGCCTGGGCATGCCCCGCGCGGATCTCGCCGCGCGCATGCTGCTCGGGTTTCTCTGCTGCTGCAACGTGCTCGCCACCCCGTCCTTCGCCAAGGACCTCATCCGCATCATGTGCGAGAAAAACGCCGCCTACGTCGCCGCCCTCGAGCGGGTGGCGAAGACGGCGTCCAAAGAGCCGGACAGGCCCCTGGTCCTGGTCGTCGGCGATACGGAAAACGATGAATTCGCCGTCAGCCCGGCCGTGTACCTGAAAGAGGTCTTCGACATTCCCAATGCCGTGTACGTGCGGCCGACGACGCCCGCCGCGCCGCTTTCGCGCCTTCGCGACAAGGGCTTCGGCCGCATCATCACCCCGGGCGCACCCCCTGCCGACATCCCGGCCTTCACGGTGGGCATCCTGACCACGCCCGAGGCCGGCGCGGGCGACCTCGGCCGCCTCCTGCCCGTGCCCGCCGGCAAGCCGCAGCTCAAGCTGCTGCCGCTTCTCTCCCGCAACATCTGGTAGAACGCGTCCAACCTGTCTGCGTTTGCACGATGCCGCCCTGCGGCATGTACAACTTCGCCCACTTCGCGCCCGAACAGGGCCTGGCCGTCTTGCGGGTGGGCAAGACGCTCTATCCCGACCGCTTTTCAGACCTCGACATGCCGGCCGAAACGCGTCGCTTCTACGCGGACTTCTTCGGCCGCGCGCTCCGCGACGCACAGGCGCGTGCCCTGCTGCGCCTGCCCTGACGGCGGGGCGACATCGTCAGGCATGTCATTCCAGGCCGTACTGCTTGATCTTGCGCCAAAGCGTCGTGCGCGGGATGTCGAGGATTTTCGAGGCCAGGCCCTTGTTGTAGCCCGTGCGCTCCAGGACCTTGGCGATGTAGCGGCGTTCCATGTCTTCGAGCGAGGCCAGGCCCTCGCCTTCCATGGAGTCGAAGGAGAGCTGGCGCAGGTCCGAGGGCAGGTCGCGCACGCGCAGGGTGTCGCCGTCGGCCAGGGCCACGCCGCGCTCGATGATGTTCTCGAGCTCGCGCACGTTGCCCGGATAGCTGTAGTTGGCGAGGATGGCCATGGCCTCGGGGTCGATGGCGGTCACGGCCTTGCGGAAGGCCGCGCCGTACTTGGACAGGAAGTGCATGGCCAGGGGCGCGATGTCCTCGCGGCGCTCGTCCAGGCGCGGCAGGTGGATGGTCACCACGTTGAGGCGGAAAAAGAGGTCCTCGCGAAACGCGCCCACCGCGGCCTCGTGCTTGAGATCCTTGTTGGTGGCGGCCACGATGCGGATGTCGAGGTCGATGGGAGTCACGCCCCCCACGCGCAGGATGCGCCGCTCCTGGATGGCGCGAAGGAGCCGCACCTGCATGGCCAGCGGCATCTCGCCGATCTCGTCCAGGAA
>DQED01000294.1:0-8008 GCA_003525525.1 Desulfovibrio sp. | reverse complement strand
CCGGTGAAGGCCCCTTTTTCGTAGCCGAACAGTTCGCTGCTGATGAGTTCCTCGGAAAACCCGCCGCAGTTGAACGACACGAACGGCCGCTCGGACCGCCCGCTCTGGCGGTGGATGGCCCGGGCGACGAGTTCCTTGCCCGTGCCGCTCGCCCCGAGCAGCAGCACGTTGCAGTCCACCGGAGCCACCTTGTCGATCATGGCGAAGACCCGGCGGATGGCCGGCGCGCTGCCGATGATGGGCTTTTCGCCGTCGGCCTCGCGCAGCGCCTCGCGCAGTTCCCGGTTTTCGCGCCGCAGCGCCGCGCGCTCCAGGGCCGAACGGGCGAGATGGCGCACCTCGGCCAGCTTGACCGGCTTTTGCACGTAGTGGAAGGCCCCGGCCTTGACCGCCGCGATGGCCGACTCGATGGAGCCGTAGCCGGTGACGACGATGACTTCGGTTGCGGGCGACGCGGCCTTGATCGCCGGAATGTGGGCGATGCCGTCGCCGTCGGGCAGGTTCACGTCGAGAAAGACCAGGTCGAAGGGCACCTCGGCGTGGCGGGCGAGAAACGTCCCCCCCTCGGTGAAGGCCTCGACCGTGGCCCCGTCCTTGCCCAGGGCGCGGCTCAGGCGGCTGCACACGATGGTCTCGTCGTCCACCACGGCGATGCGGGTGGTCATGACGGGCCCTCCTTTCCGGCCGCGGCCGCCGTCTCGCCCGCGGGCAGGCGCACGGTGAAGGCCGCGCCGCCCGTTTCGGGATTTTCCACCTCGATGCGCCCGCCGTGGCGCTTGACCAGGGAGTAGGCCACGGCCAGACCCAGCCCCGTGCCGTTGCCCACGCCCTTGGTGGTGTAAAAGGGCTCGAAGATGTGCTGGCGCACCTCGGGATCGACCCCGGGGCCGGTGTCGGACACGCGGAAATCGACGCCGCCGCCCATCCCCGGCGCGACGGAAAGCGTCACGCTGCCGCCGCGCGGCGTGGCCTGGACGGCGTTGAGCAGGATGTTGACGAACACCTGCTGGAGGCTGCGCATGTCGCCGCGCACGAGCGGCAGGTTCTTTGCCACGTCCACGCGGAAGGCCACGCCCGCGGCCTGCATCTGGTTCTTGACGAGCGCGGCGCACGAGGCCGCCACCTCGCCCGGGGCCAGGGGCGTCAGCGTCGGGCGCTCGGTGCGCGAGAAATCGAGGAGGTTGCGCACGATGTCCGCGGCCCGGTCGGCCTGGCCGGCGATGTCGTCCACGAGCTCGCGGCCGTCCGCGTCCAGGGACGCAGCATGATCCTCGCGCAGGGCGTCGGCCGTGAGCGTGATGTTGTTGATGGGGTTGTTGAGCTCATGGGCCACGCCCGCGGTGAACGTGCCGAGCGCCGCCATCTTGCGCGCCTGGAGCAGATGCTCCTGGTTGGCCTCGATCTGGTGGGCCATGCGGTTGAATGCCCCCACCAGCCCGGAAAGCTCGTCGGACAGCCCTGGCCGCAGCGGCACGGGCCGGTAGTCGCCCTCGCCCACGCGCCGCGTGGTCTCGCGCAAAAGCGCCAGCGGCCGCAGCACCCGCGTGGAAACCAATGCGACCACGGCGATGGTCACGAACAGGAACACGCCGGCGAACGCGAAGGGCACGGCCAGCGAATGGCGGATGGTCTCGTGGATGCGCTGCCGTCTGGCCGAAAGC
This sequence comes from Desulfovibrio sp., assembly GCA_003525525.1. GTDB lineage: Bacteria > Desulfobacterota > Desulfovibrionia > Desulfovibrionales > Desulfovibrionaceae > Solidesulfovibrio. The sequence goes on along the minus strand of DQED01000294.1, from coordinate 6,347 downwards.
AGGCGCGTGGCGAAATCGGTGAGCGCCTTGCCCTTGGCCCGCACGGCCTCAGTCGCCCCGGCGTCGGAGGCTTCCGCCGCCGGCAGGCGCGACAGGGCCAGGCGGTAGGCGGCCAGCTCGTCCAAAAACTCCCGGGATTCCGCCTCGCCGAGCTCCTTGTCCGCGCCGCCGGCCAGCCCGCCGGCCAGCCGGTCCACGGCGTCGAGGTAGTCGAGCCCCTCGCGCAGGCTCGCCGCGTCGTGGTAGAGCAGGTAGTTCTTCTCGAAGCGCCGCACTTCCAGGATGTCGTTGAGCAGATCCTCGATGCGCTCGCTGACCAGGTAGCGTTCGCGCAGGGCGGACAGGCTCGCCACGTGCAGCGCGGCAAGGGTGAGCACCGCGAACAGGCTTGCGGCGAAAACGAAGAGCATTTTGGAACGGATGGTACGTAACATCCCCAGTATCCCCGTCGGAAAACGTGCGGACGCTACCCGTTTTCCCCGCCCGGGGAAAGGGGATCGGCGTCAAGGCCGGGCCTTCCGCTCCCAAGCAACCCCTGTTCCAACACTAACAGCCTAAAATCATTAACAGGCAAAAACAAACCGCGCCGCGCTTGTTCCACTCTGGAACAAACACCTTTCCATGGCGGCCCGCGCTTTTCAATCTGAAACGCCGGCAGCGTCCGGCCGACGCAACCATGCCGCAATTCCCTCCTGTTTTCAGCGTGTTGTAAAAACAGTCCGTTCTGGCCCGCCGGTTGCTACCAGGAGCGGCGGGACACACCATGGAACGCATACTCGTAGGCACCTCTCCGCGGCACGGAGCCCTGTCGGCGCTGGCGCGCGCGATTTCCCTGGCCAAACGCATCGAGGCCCGGGTCCATGTCCTCTTCGTCGCTCCGCCGGAAGGGAGCGTCCCTTCCGGACTGCCCGACGACAAGGCCCTGGCCGAGCAGCGCCGGTTGCGCCTGCTCGCCCAGCAGGCGGCCCAAGAGGGCGTCGGCGTCGAAAGTTTCATGACCGAGGGCGCTTATGAAGAGGAGGTGATCCGGTTCGCCCGCGAACACCGGATCACCCTGCTCGTCCTGGAGTCCGGCGACGGGGACGGGCGCGGCGCGCAGCGGGACGACCAGTCCCTCAAACAGATCCTGCACGGGATTTCCTGCCGGGTGGAACTGGTCTCCCCGCGCAGGGACGAAACGGCAACCCTAGGAAACGGTGAGGCGACATGAGCATTCCCATGACCCTGTATCTGCCCATCGCCGGAAATTCGGTGAACATCCTGGCCGTTCTCGGCCTCGGTGGCGGCGTGGGCCTTCTTTCCGGCATTTTCGGCGTCGGCGGCGGCTTCCTGATGACGCCGCTGCTCATGATGATGGGCATCCCGGCCACGGTCGCCGCGGCGTCCGACTCCAACCAGATCGTCGGCGCTTCGACCTCGGGCACGCTGATCCACCTGCGCCTGGGCAACGTGGACATCAAGATGGGCATCCTGCTGCTCATCGGCGGCGTCATCGGCGGCACGCTCGGTGTCCAACTCATCAAAATCCTGCGCGCCATGGGCGACGCCGACTTCTGCATCGCCATCACCTACGTGCTCATGCTCGGCGGCGTGGGCTTTTACATGTTCTTCGAATCCCTCGGGTCCATGCGCAAGGCCAAGGGCAAATCCCCGGCCAAGGCCGCGCCGTCCGGCCCCTCGGCCTACGCCCGGTTCATGGCCGCCCTGCCCTGGCAGACGGATTTCCCGCGCTCGGGCATCCGCCAGTCGGCGCTGACGCCCCTTTTCTTCGGCGGCCTCGTCGGTGTGCTCTCGGCCATCATGGGCGTGGGCGGCGGCTTCATCATGGTCCCGGTCATGGTCTACATGCTGCGCATGCCCATGCACGTCGTGGTCGGCACGAGCCTTTTCCAGGTGCTTTTCACCTGCATCAACGTCACCATCATGCAGGCCTCGCAAAACCACACCGTGGACTTCGTGCTCGCCCTGCTTTTGCTTCTCGGCTCGGCCATCGGCGCGCAGTTCGGCGCGCGCATCGGCCGCCGGCTCCAGGGCGACCAGCTCAAGATCTACCTCTCCGGCATCGTGCTCATCGTCATGTTCAAGATGCTCTACGAACTGCTGGCCCGGCCCAACGTGCTCCTGGCCGCCATCGGAGGTCACTAATGCGCCGCCTGCTCCTTTGCGCCCTCGGCCTGCTGCTCGCCGCCGCACCGTGCGGCGCGGCCGCGGCCGACACCCTGCCGCCGCTTGCGGCCACGCCCCCGGCCATCGCCATCAACTCCCTCTACAACGGCATGGACCTGACCGTCGCGGGCAAGGTCCCGGCCGGCAGCCAGGTCGTCGTGCGCCTGGCCGGCGAGCCCACGACCTTCCACATGAAGGAGAAGGGCAAGGTCTTCGGCATCCTCTGGATGAACCGCGAGAAAGTGGCCTTCTCCGACGCGCCCAAGGTCTTCCTGGAGGCCGCCTCCGAAGGCGTCGCGCCGGAAACGGCGGCCCGGTACGGCGTGCCCGGCCTGGCCGAGCGCATCAAGGCCGAGACGTCCGACCCGGACAAGGCCGCGCTCGTGGCGGAATTCCTCAAGTTCCAGCAGGCGGAGAAGCTCTACCGCGATAGCGCCGGCCAGGTGACGCTCGCCCCGGAAGCCGACGGGCAGACGCCCTTTTCCGCCGTGCTCCACGTGCCCTCGCGCCTTTCCCCGGGCACCTACAGCGTCGAAGCCCTGGCCATCAAGGACGGCGCGGTCGTCGCCAGGGGCCAGACCGCCATCGCCGCCTCCTTCGTCGGCGCACCGGCGTTCCTGGCGGACATGGCCTTCGGCCACGCCACGCTCTACGGCGTCCTGGCCTCGATCATCGCGATCCTCGGCGGCCTCGTCATCAGCCGCATCTTCCAGGGCTCCAAGAGCGGGGCGCATTAACCGCGCGTCCCAAGGACAGGGAAACGGCCATGGGCGTGTTCGAACGGATCGGCAAGGCGCTGCATCTCCCCACCCGGAGCAAGGCCCCGGTGCCCTTCGTGGTGCTTTTCAAAAAGTTCAAGAGCATCCTCGAGCGCAACAACCGCATCCTCACGCTCATGGCCGACATGGGCGACAAGCTCGGCGGCGAATACGTCTTCGACCGCCGCTACATCGAGTCGGCCTGCGAAGAGCTGGCCGACCAGCTCTTCAAGCTGGTCTCCGACCTGTCCATCCTCAACCGCTGCCGCAACGTGCCGCTGTTCGTCGCCTTCGAGAACGTGCGCCAGGAGATCGCCGACGAACTGGCCGGACGCCACCATTTCCCCGACACCCCGGCCACGCTCCCGCTCTCGGAACTGCGCGCCGACATGGCCGAGGCGGCCGGCGGCAAGTTCGCCATGCTCGGCGAACTCAAAAACGTGCTCCAGCTGCCCGTGCCCGACGGCTTCGTGGTCACGACGCGGGCCTTTGCCGAATTCATGGAGCGAAACGCCCTGCCGGATTTCATCCGCGAGCAGACGAAGCTCCTCGACGCGGACGAGGAAGGCAACATCCGCGAGGTCTCGCGCCGCGTGCGCGAACGCATCCTGGCCGCGAGCCTGCCACGCTCGCTCGGGCGCGGCATCGCCGAATCCCTGGAGGACCTGGCCCGGCGCGGCGGGCGCATCCCCAAGAGCCTGGCCGTGCGCAGCTCGGCCTGGAACGAGGACGGCGAAACGAGCTTCGCCGGCCAGTACGAAAGCGTCATCGGCGTGCCCCCCTCGGGCGTGGCCGACGCCTTCAAGCGCGTGGTCGCCGGGGCCTATTCCCCCGAGGCCTGGCTCTACCGCCGGCGGCGGGGTTTTCGCGAGCACGAGGCGGTCATGGCCGTGGGCTGCCAGGTCATGATCGACTCCAAGGCCAGCGGCGGCCTCTACACCTACGCGCCGCTGACGCAAAAAGAGGAAGGCATCTTCGTCAGCGCGGCCTGGGGGCTGTGCGCGCCGGTCATGTCCGGCGAGATCGAGACGGATTCCTACCTCATCGGCCGCCGCGCGCCCTTCCCCACGCTCTCCCGGGAGATCGCGCACAAGGGCAGCCGCATGGTCCTCGGCTCCAAGGGAGGAACCGGCTTCGAGGACGTGCCGGCGCTGGCCGCGGACGCGCCCTGCCTGACCGAGGCCGACCTCGCCCTGCTCGGCGAAGTCTCGCTTTCCCTGGAGAAATATTTCAAGCGGCCCCAGGACGTGGAATGGACGCTCGACGCCTCGGACCGGCTCTACGTGCTGCAAAGCCGGCCCTTGGTCTTCTACGGCGAGCCGGCGCGGCGCACCGGGGCCATCGACGCGGCCACGAGCCAGGCCGAGGTCGTCTTTTCCGGCCGGGGCGACGTGGTCCAGCGCGGCGTGGCCATGGGCCGCGTCCACGTCGTCAGGACCGACGCCGACCTCGCCGATTTCCCCTTCGGCGCGATCCTCGTCTCCCGCCACACCTCGCCGCGCTATTCCCGGGTCATGGCCCGGGCGCAGGGCATCCTCACGGACATCGGCTCCCCGGCCGGGCACATGGCGGCCGTGGCGCGGGAATTCCGCCTCCCGACCATCGTCGGCTGCGGCGTGGCCACGGAAATGCTGCAATCCGGCGACGAGATCACCGTGGACGCCACGCAAAACGTGGTCTACCGCGGCCTCGTCAAGGAACTGCGCTACTTCGAGCTCACCGAGGAGGCGGTCTACGAGGATTCCTACGAATACCGGCTGCTGCGCCGGCTGCTGAAAAAAATCACGCCGCTCAACCTCGTGGACCCGCACTCCCCGTCGTTCACCCCGTCCTCCTGCCGCACCTACCACGACATCACGCGCTACATCCACGAGCAGGCCGTGGCCGAGCTGATCGAGCTCAGCGAAGACCGGCGCGGCATCCTCGACGCCACGGCGCGCAAGCTGCGCTCGCCCCTGCCGCTCAACCTCTCGGTCATCGACCTCGACAGCGAGGCCACCGGCGACACGGGAGCAATCGAGATCCCGGACCTGCACTCCCTGCCCCTGCGCGAACTGCTCACCGGGCTCATCGACTCCGGCATGTGGAGCACCGATCCCGTGCCCGTGGACATGGGCAGCTTCATGGCGAGCCTCACGCGCACCCTGGGCGTTTCCGGCCCGGGCTCGGGAAAGCTCGGCCGCAACCTCGCCGTGGTCTCCAGCGAATACATGAACCTCAACCTGCACCTGGGCTACCATTTCGTGCTGGTCGACGCCTACGTCGGGGACGTGATCAACGACAACGCCCTGTACTTCCGCTTCCTCGGGGGCGTAACGGATTTCTCGCGCCGCGCCCGCCGGGCCGGCTGCATCGCCAAGATCCTGGAACGGGCCGATTTCCGGGTGGAGCTGCACGGCGACCTGGTCATCGGCCGGCTCAAGAAGTTCGACAAGGACGCCATGCGGGCCAAGCTGCGCCTGCTCGGCGGCCTGGTCGGATTCACCCGCCAGCTCGACGTGCGCATGGCCCGCGACGACGACAGCCATTGCTTTGCCGAGGAATTCCTGGCCGCCATAAAACCGGTGATGGAGGACGCCCATGACAACCCCTGACGCCGCCGCGCCAGCCAGAAGACGCCTGCTCATTCTCGACGACGAGCCCATCGTGGTCAAACGCCTCAAGCCCGCCTTCCAGAAGGCCGGCTACGACGTGGCCGTCTTCACCGACAGCGCCGCAGCCCTGGCCGCCTTCGAGCAAAACCCGGCCCACATCGTCATCACGGACCTCAAGATGGAAGGCATGGACGGCATCGCCTTCCTCGACCGCATCAAGGCCGTTTCCCCGGATACCGGCGTCATCGTCATCACCGGCTTCGCCACCCTGGAGACGGCCAAGGAATCCTTCCACAAGGGGGCCTTCGACTTCGTGGCCAAACCCTTCAAGCTGGCCGACATTCTCGATGTGGTCGCCCGCCTGGAAACCTTCCTGGGGAATCCGCGCCATGACCATGTCGCCTGAACCGCCCCGCCGTCCGTCCGGCCACGTCGCGCCCGAGGAATCGGCCCGCTCGGTATTTTCCAAGTTCCGGGCGCTGCTCGAGGCCAACACCGCCGCCCTGACCGCCATGGCCGCCATGGAGCGCATGCGCGGCGGCGAATACATCTTCGACCGGGCCTTTCTCGAGACCTCGGCCCGCGCCGTCGCGGACTACGCCCACCAGGCCGTCTATGCCGTCAACGCCATGACCGGAAACGCCCACGTGGCGCTGTTCGACCGCTTCACGCAGGTGGCCGCGGCCGTGGAGGACATCCTGGCCGGCCGGCCCGAGCCCGACGACGCCCTGCTCGTGCGCCCCATCGACCGGCTGCGTCTGGAGGACCGGCAACGGATCGGGGAAGAGGCCGCGGCGCTCGGCGAGCTGGCCGGCCAGCTCGGCCTGCC
>DQED01000182.1 GCA_003525525.1 Desulfovibrio sp. | reverse complement strand
GGCGCGCGGGTTGCCGCCGTGGCGGTCGGCGATGCGGCCCAGCTCGCTGGCCACTTTCTGCTCCGGCTTGTCGCGTACGGAGCAGGTGAAAAGAATAAATATTTCCGCCTGATCCTCCGGAGCCGGCGTGAACCCCTGGGAAACGAGGGAGCGGGTCAGCCAGTCGCCGTCGCCGACGTTCATCTGGCAGCCCATGGTCGTGATGTGAAATTTCATGGCTGGAATGAGGATAATGCACGACCGGCCAGGGGTAAAGGGCGGGGGGACGGCTCGCCGGGAACCGCGTCGCCGGTCCCGGTCGGGACGCTGGCGCGGGCGTTCAAGTTACGGAGCAGCAAGCGCGCGGGGACGGTTTCTCCTTTTGGGTGACGCGAGGGCGCGATGCCCTTGCAGGCAATCTCTTCCCGGCACATCGCGCGAATGTTGCCCGAAGGGGAATCCTTGCCGGGCAAGGGTGTGAGATTGCCTTTCTAGTATGATGATTTTATTGTAGATAAAGAGTTTTCATGCATGGCCCACGGATTGCATGTAACCTGCGTTCGTCGTCTGTGAGCGGCTTGAACCAATGCGCCCCGGTAGCTGGCTGCGCCGGGCCGAGGTCCCGGCCGGGGGTGACGCCCTCGGCGAGGGCCGGCCGCACGATTGCCATTGCGTCTTGTCAGAATCCGCGCCCAAGCGAGGCTGCGGCAGATGGAGCGTATCCGATGAGTATTTCCGGCATCTCCGATTCCGAACACATTGAAGGCTCGCTTTTCCTGACGCGTCAGAAGGCTGTGGAGCGAGGAGCCTCGTTTCATGAGACCCTCAACATGATGACGGGGGAGCGCACGGATCTCTTGCAGAGGCCAATCAGTGGCGTCGCGTATTCGATAATGCGGGTGCCTGCCGCCACAGGCAGTGATGCGGCATCGGATGGGGACTTCGTATCGTGCCCGACGCCGGACTCCTTATGGCGCATGGATGCGTTGCGGACCCAGGTCGCCGAAGACACGCCGGCGGTCGAACAGGTGCTTGCCAATTGTTTCGAACAGGCGGGGATCGATCCCTCGCGCGATTTTTCCATGACGGTGACCTACGACGCGGCTGGGGAAAGCCAAATCCATGTCAGTCGGGACCATCCCCAATGGCAGGCTGTCGAGAACCTTTTTCAGGACAATTCCGCGCTGCGTTCGGATGTTCTGGGCCTCTGGAATCAACAGGGCGTATTGGCCGACATGCAGGTGGTGGCGGGCATTGTGAACGAAAACGCCGCTGCCGGGCAGAAGGGCATCACCGAAGCCTGGCTTGCCCATGGCCACGCCGACCTCGTCGCGGGCCGGCAAAACGCCGCCACCCTGCGCTACCAGGACGGAAGGTTGGGTTTCCCCTCCTACTAGCCGCGACGATCGGGGCAGGAGGGATGGCGACCCAGGCCCGACAGCCTTGCCCCCACGCGTGGAAAGCCGCGTAGGGCCCCTTGCCGCGCGCCGTGCCCGTCGGCGGTTTTGTCCGCCCTGCACGAGACCCGCCGAAGAACGCCTGCTTCCGCGTTGCCTCCGCATTTCCCTGCAGGCATCCGACTTGTCCTCGTCACAAGGAAGGGGCACAACCCTGGAGCATGGGCGGAAGGAGTGCCTTACGCGAGCCCGCGCCCGTGCGCGAAAGCCTGCCAGGGCCGCTTCCGCGAGCGAAGGGGGACGACATGCCTTTTTCCGAAAATGCCACGGGCTACGACCCCGTTTGGAAGACGATCCATTGGCTGACCGTGGCCGTGATCCTGGCCCTGTTCGTTCTTGGCGGGACGATGAGCCGCAACACGCCGCATCTCGTCATGTGGCACGAGTCCCTGGGGCTTTGCCTCCTGCTGCTGACGCTTGCGCGCCTGGTTTGGCGCTTCGGGCATGCCGCGCCGCCGCTGCCCGGCGGGTTGCGGCCGTGGGAGGCCTTCGCCGCCGTGGCCGTGCACAGGCTTTTCTACGTCTGCCTTCTGCTGCAACCGCTCATCGGCTGGAGCCTCTATTCGCTTTCTCCTGTGCCGCGGCCTTTTTTCGGGCTTTTCCCCATCCCCAGGCTGCCGCTCGGCGGCCTTGCCGGCGCAGGCACGCGCGAGATGCTCGCCGGCGCGCACGGGACCGTGGCCGCGCTTCTCGCGCTGCTCTTTTTCCTGCACGCCGGCGCTGCCGTGAAGCACCATTTCGTGCTGCGCGACGATGTGCTCCTGCGCATGGCCCCGGCCGGTCTTGCGCCGCTGCTTACGCGTCTGCGGGGACGCGGCCGCTGACGTCGGTCTTGCGGAGGTCGCCCCCATGTCGCCTGCGATACTGCATGATTTCGGCTTCATCCTGCTCGGCCTCGGCGTCGGCGCGTACGGCACGCTGATCGGGGCCGGCGGCGGCTTCGTCCTCATGCCGGTGCTGTTGCTGCTCTATCCGCAGGACACGCCGTCGCTTCTGACCAGCATTTCCCTGGCCGTGGTCTTTTTCAACGCGGCCTCGGGCGCGCAGGCCTACGCGAGGCTCGGGCGCATCGACTACCGCTCGGGACTGGCCTTCGCCGCGGCGGCCGTGCCGGGCGCGGTGCTCGGCGCGCTGTCGAGCAACTTTGTGCCCCGGCGGCTTTTCGACGGCATTTTCGGAGTGATGCTGATCGCCGGGGCGCTCTTTCTCATCTTGCGGCGCAAGGCCCCGGACGCGCCGGCCCGGGATGCGCCGGGGTTGACGCATCGTCGCATTGTGGAGCATGGCGGGGCGGTCCACGAATACGCCTTCCGGCTGCGCACCGGCGTCGTCATCAGTCTCTTCGTCGGCTACCTGTCGAGCTTCCTGGGCATCGGCGGCGGCATCATCCACGTGCCGGCCCTGGTCTACATCCTTTCCTTTCCCGTGCACGTGGCCACGGCCACCTCCCATTTCATTTTGGCGATCATGGCCCTGGCCGGGACGCTGACCCATGTCTTCACCGGCGAGTTCGTCCACGGCGTGCACCGCACGATCTATCTCGCCCTGGGCGCGATGGTGGGGGCGCAGGTCGGCGCGCTCCTGTCCAACCGCATCAAGGGGCGCGGGATCATCACGAGCCTGGCCGTGGCCTTGATCTTCGTCGGCGCGCGCATCCTGGTCCAGGCGTTCTGAGGGGTGCGACGACGATATTTCCTTTTGCCTTGCCGCATCCTGTCCGATGCGGTAGCGGGATGGTATGGTTTCAGACTTCTCCCGCGCCGTGGGCGGGAAGCGTCTTCGAGACCGCGCGACCGAAGCTTCGGCCGCCAAACCGGTTCCCGAAGTCCGGAAAGGAGGGCTTGATGGACGAGCGCATCGAAACGGACAGCCTGGGCGAAGTGAAGGTCCCGGCGGACAAGCTCTGGGGGGCGCAGACGCAGCGGTCGCTTGCGCACTTCAGCATCGGCGACGACCTCATGCCCCGCGAAATGATCACCGCCTACGCCTCTCTCAAGAAAGGCGCGGCCGAGGCCAACGCCGCCCAGGGGCGGCTGCCCAGGGAACTGGCCGACGCCGTCATCGCCGTGTGCGACGAGATCCTCGCGCATGCGCACGACGACATGTTCCCCCTGCACGTCTGGATGACCGGCAGCGGCACCCAGTTCAACATGAACGTCAACGAGGTCATTTCCAACCGCTGCTGCCAGCTGGCCGGCACGGCGCTCGGCTCCAAAAAGCCCGTGCACCCCAACGACCACGTCAACATGTCCCAGTCGTCCAACGACAATTTTCCGACGGCCATGTACATGGCCGCGGCCATGGGCGTGTCCGGGAAGCTTCTGCCGTCGCTCAATGCCCTGCACGACGCCCTGGCGGCCAAGGCCGAGGCCTGGAAGGACATCGTGAAAATCGGCCGCACCCATCTCCAGGACGCCGTGCCGCTGACCTTGGGCCAGGAATTTTCCGGTTACGCCGGGCTGCTCGCCGATGACGCGGCGCGCCTGGAAGCCTCTCTCGGCGACGTCTACAAGCTGCCGCTCGGCGGCACGGCCGTGGGCACGGG
>DQED01000108.1 GCA_003525525.1 Desulfovibrio sp. | reverse complement strand
CGCGCCCGTCCCCGTCGGGCCGCGTCCAGGGTTCGCGCCCGTCCCCATGGGGCCGCGCCCCAGGTAGGTCCGTGTCCGCGTCGGGCGCTGCCTGACGCGGCGGCCAAAAACGAGGCCGCGATCGGGATGTTCCCGGTCGCGGCCTTTTGCGTGGCGCGGCGCGAAAAGCGCGTCACGGCGCAAGCCAGGTCCGGATGAACGCCCGCGTCGTGTCGGCGTCGAGAGATTTGCCGGTCAGCGACAGGCGCGAGGCGTTGGCCGTGAGCAGGTCGAGGTAGGGGTCGGGATTGGCGACAAGCGGCGCAAGTCCCGCGCCGCGCAGCAGCTCCCGGGCCAGGAAGCCCACGCCCCAGATGTTGGGGTGGATGCCTTCCGGGGTCAGGGCGGCCACGCCGTATCGCGCCTTGAGCGCGGCGCGGAAGGCGTCCATGCGCCGGCGCATGTCGAGGAAGACGAGCTTGCCCTTGTTGCCCGGATCCTTGGCGAGCGTCGCGGCGGCGTCGCGCAGGGCCTGGTTGTGGCTGCGCATGCCGCCGGTCTTGGGGCTCGGGAAGGGGGCCTCGTAGCGGAAGCCGTCCGGCGGGATGCCCATGACCGGCGCTTCCGGGATGTCGTCGAACATGTCGTAGAGCACCAGGGTCACGGCGGCTTGCGGCAGCACGGCCCGGCCGAGCGTCAGCCAGTCCTCCTCGTAGGCGTCGGGATCCTGCCCGTTGTAGCCCGCGTCCTCCAGGATCACCACGTCGCCGTCGCGGATCACGCCCGCGTCGATGAGGCCGGCGATCTCCCGTGCCCTGGCCGCGACTTCCGCCGGTTGCGGCATGCCGAGCGCCCCGGCGTACGCGGCGACGAGCCTGGCCGAGGGGATGGTCAGGCCGTGGTTTTGCGACGTCTGGAGCCCCGAGTCCGCGAACAGGACGTTGAGGACCGAAGCCAGGGAGTGCATGCACCACAGCGGATCCTTGGTCTTTTCGCCCGGATCGTTGGCCTGGCGCATCATGTCGGCCATGGCCGACACCATGTACTCGGTGTCGTCGAGCTTGGCCTGCAGGGCCGAGAAATCGATGGTCTCCAGGGTGCACATCATGGAAACGGAGTCGCCGAAGATGAAGACCGCCCGATCGTAGGCGTCGCGATTGGCTTGGATCTGCTCAAAGATGCGGTCGGGTGGAAAATCCGACGACTGCGCCCCGGCCGCTGCGGGCAGGGCCGCAAGCAGCAGGAACAGGAGGGCGGGCACGAGGCGCAGCGGCAGCCCCCGACTCCCGGCGGTCTTGGCGGACAGGGCGCGGCGCATGCCTAACGCAGCCTTTTTTTGAAGAAGTTGTGCAGGGTCATGTCCAGCCGGCCGAACAGGTAGCCGAACACGGCCACCGCGGACAGGCCCGCGAATGCCGTGACGTTGTTGAGGGGCCAGCCGAAACTGTAGACCGCCATGGAGAAGAAGGCCGACAGGATGACGGCGTGGATGAGGTAGTAGGCGTAGGCGTAGTCGCCGAAGTTGGAGACGGCTTCGACGAGCGGATGCCGCCACTTGTCCTCGAGCTTGACCACGGCATAGAGGCTCGCCGCGGTGCACAGGCTCCAGGGCAGGATTTCGCGCATGTCCTTGATCAGCCCCGTCGGGCGGTCCCAGGAGCTCAGCACGCAGTAGGCCGAACACGCGCAGATGATGGCGACGGAGAGGCTCCAGTGCCAGTCGGGCATCTTCTTCTGGAGGTAATAGACCAGCGCGCCGGTGATGAAATAGAGGTTGAAGCCGGAAAGCAACACGGTGCGCCAGGTGGTGAAGATGTAGGCGTCCTGCATGCCGAGGACATAGTAGGCGAAAAAGATCGCCGCCGCCCATGCGAACAGGAACGGCACGAAATAGCGGCGGAGCTTCGACAGTGTGAACGGAGCGATGACGATGTAATAGGCGATTTCGTAAATGAGCGTCCATTCGACGTGCAGGGGCAGGTCCACCGGCCCGAGGGGCAGCAGGGAGGCCGCGGCGAACAGGTTGGCGGGCGGCGGCTTGTGCCAGACGAGATAGCTGACGACCAGGGCGATGGCCACGCCGCAGAAATAGGTCGGGTAGATGCGCAACAGGCGGCGGGACAGGAAACGGCGGTAGCCGATGTCGATGAGAAAGGCCATGATGAAGCCGGAAATGCTGAAAAAAGGCAGTGCCGCGGCCAGGAAGGCGGATGGGATGAAATGAAAGACCGTACCGTCCGGTTGTCCGTAGATGATCAGGTAGGCCCGCATATGCAGGTAAAGAACCATGGCCATGAAAACGAGGCGCAAAAACTGAATGGAATAATATCGCACGATGTCGGCTGCATCCCTTGCATGGTTGCATTGTGGGAAATCTCGTCGGGAAGATGCGCACCGACGTAACGATGTATCCTGCTTAAAAGACTTCTTCCTCCAGGTCTAGTTCAAATATGGCGGCGATTGTCCGCCGCTTCACACTCCTTCGGCCCTGGCAAGGGCTTCGCGGGCCGCGTCGTCCTTGCCCTGGGCGGCAAGCGCCCGGGACAGTTCGCGCCAGAATTCGGGACGGTCCGGGCGCAGGGCGGCGGCCTGGCGGGCCATGGCCTCGGCGATGGCCGGATCCTGCCCCTCTTCCAGGTAGAGCCGGGCCATGAGGTGCAGGGAGAAGGCGTCCTTGGGGTCGTGCAGCAGGGCCTGGTGCAGGTGCTCGCGCGCCTCCTCGAGCCTGCCCTGGGCGAAGGCCAGGCGCGCCAGGTGGCGCAGGGTCAGGGCCGGGCCGTTTTGCGTCTCCATGGCACGGCGGTAGTACTTGCGCGCCGTCTCGAAGCGCCGGTCCTCCTCGGCCATGCGTCCCAGGCGCAGCAGGCTGAAGACGTGCTGCGGGTCGGCGCGCAGGCATTTCTGGAAGGCCGTGCGCGCCGCCTTGGCTTCCGAAAGCCGCCGGCAGACGCAGCCGAGGTTGTAAAGGGCCATGGTGTTTTTCGCGTCGCGGCCGATGACCCGCGTGAATTCCGCGCGCGCCGCCTCCAGGCGGCCGAGCCGGGCCAGGCAGATGCCGAGCGAATTGCGCGCCAGGATGTTGCCCTCGTCGGCGAGCAGCGCCTGCTTGAACTCCTCCATGGCCGCGTACACGTCGCCCATGGCGAAGAGCCTATCGCCGCTGACGGTGAGCGACAGGGAATCGAACACGGCGAGCCTGGGGCCTTCCGGCAGAAGCAGCGCGTGGTCCAGCGCCTTGCGGCAGTTGTCCGCCACGTCGGCGCGGGAATAGTCCAGGCACGGATAGCCGGCGATGCCGACGGCGGCCTTGCCCAGGCGCTCGGTCAGGGCGGCGAGGCACGCCTCGGCAGCCTCGCGCAGGCTTTCCGGCTCGCGTCCGGGCAGGTAGAAGACGATCTTTGCGGAGCTGAAGCGCCCGCCCAGCGCGTCCTGGCCGAAGTGCGCGCGGCAGACCGCGACGGTTTCGGCCAGGTCCGCCTCGGCCGGGCGTTCGGGCCGGCGTTCGCGGGAGGCGTCGGGCATAAGCGCCAGCACCATGGAAAATGTCTGCCGCTTCTCCCGGTCCTGCGCGGCCAGACGCAGGAAATCGCGGCGGTCGTAGAGTCCCGTGACCTTGTCGCGCCGGGGCGAGGCGTCGCAGGCCGGGACGGAGGCGGTCGCGTCGCCGGCCTCGGGGGCGAGCAGCAGCCGGTCGCCGGGCTCGAGCGGCATATCCGGGTCGGCGAGCTGGAGCACCTCGGCGAAGGCCATGTCCTCGCCCACCTCCAGCAGCGCGACCTCGCCCTTGATGGTCGTGGGCGAGCGGCCGGACACGCGTTCGCCGTCGGATTTGCGGATGTCGCGCGGGCGTTCGTTTTTGGGCGACCAGACCAGGAAGCGCTGCCCGGCCTCGGCCTCGGCGAAGCGCCCGAGGCTCACCGCCAGGCGCGACAGGGGCAGCGTTTCGAGCACCACCCCGCCCTCGGCCAGGATGCGGCTCCAGGCCATGGCCTGGTCGCGGCCGAGGTCCTTGGCCACGGCCAGGGCTTTTTTCGCCTTGCGCCACAGCACTCGCGCCTGTTCGGCGGGCGGGGCCGCGAACTGGCCGCCGCGCATGTCCTGCGGATAGGCCGCCGCGCCGGCGCTGGCCGTGAGGCTGAAGGATTCGCCCGTGGCCGGCACGGGAAAGGTGAGGCGGGACAGCTCGCGCACGAAGGTTTCGGCCGTTTCCCGGCAGCGCGCGGCCGAGGCCCCGGGCAGGAAGAAGCCGAACAGGTCGTCGTGCAGCCGCGCCGCCAGCCCCTGTTGCGGGCACAGGCGCGCAAAGAGCCTGCCCACGGCGGCAAGGGTCGCCTCGGCCGCGAGAAAGCCGTGCTGCGCGGCCACCCGGCTGAAGAAGTCGAGGTCGAGCGCAACCAGCCCGAAGCCGCCGCGCGGCCCGGAAAGCCCGGGATCGGCAAGGCCGCCCGAGCCCGGCAGGATGCGCTCCTGGACGCGCTCGATTTCGCCGGCCATGTTGGCGAGAAGCGTCTCGCCCGTGGCCAGGCCCGTGAGCGCGTCCGTGGCCAACGCCTTGGCCAGGCTCGCCTCGCGCAGGGCCATGGCCGCGATGCGCGGCAAAAGGGGGAGCAAGGTGCGCGGCGCGCCAAGGCTCGCCCCCCGGGCGATGAACACCCCGAGCAGGCGGCCGTCGGCGCAAAGCGGAATGAGCACCTTGCGCTCGGCAGAAAGATGCGCCGCCAGGGAAAAATCCGGGCCGAAGCCTTCGGCCGCGGGGTCGTCGCCGGCGCGGGGAAAATAGAGGCTGTGCGTCTTGAAGGTGAGGAACCGGGAAAAAACGTCCCGCAGGAACTGTTCGCAGGCGATGAGGTCGCTTTGGGCGAGCGGGGAGCCCGCAGCGACGGCTGGCGCGGATGATGGCTGCATGGGGCTTTGCTCTACCGTCGTCGCGGCGGGAAAACAAGCGCGCCGGAAAGCGGCCGGCACCAGGGCTTGACAGCGGGGCAGGGGACGCGGCACCCCTGTTGCGGCATGCCCTTGCCCGGGTGTCTCCCGGAAATCGGCAAGACGGCAAAGCTCGGGCGCGGCCGGGACGGGCCGGGGCGATGCGTACGGGAGGTGCGCCATGGACATCAGGACGTTTCCGCTTGGTCCCCTGGAGACCAATTGCTATGTGGCCACGGTCGGCAATGCGGCCATTGCCGTGGACGTCGGAGGACCGCCCGAGGCGGTTGCGCGCTTTCTCAAGGAAAAAGGCTGTTCCCTGGAAGCGGTGCTCGTCACGCACCTGCACTGCGACCATCTTTACGGCGTCGGCGAACTGGCCCGGACCTTCGGCGCGACGGTCTTCGCCGGGGCCGCGGACGCGCCGCTTCTGGATACGGAGCTGGGCAAGGGGGGATTCATGGGCCTGCCGCTCGTGCCGCCCTTCGAGTGGGAACCGCTCGGGCCGGGCGAACTGCTCCTTCTGGGGCAACCCTGCCGCGTCCTGGCCACGCCCGGCCATTCGCCGGGCAGCCTCTCGTTTCATTTCCCCAAGGCCGGCGTGGTCTTCGTCGGCGACCTGCTTTTCTACCGCTCCATCGGCCGCACGGATTTCGAGGGCGGCGACTACGAGGCGCTCCTCAATTCCGTGCGCGAGTCCATTTTCACCCTGCCCCCGGATACGGTGGTCTACAGCGGCCACGGTCCGGCCACGACCGTGGGCGGCGAGATGCGCCACAACCCGTTTTTTTCGGAGTTCGCCCGGTGACGCCGGCAGGAGAGGCCGCCGTTTTTTTGTGCGGTCCCCGGGCCGGCGGCAACTCGGACACGGCCGGCCTCGCCTTTGCCGAAGCCCTGGCCGCCGCGGGCGCGCCCGTGCGCGTGGTCAAACTGCGCGAGCAGCGCCTCGAACCCTGCAGGGGC
>DQED01000236.1:11856-12173 GCA_003525525.1 Desulfovibrio sp. | reverse complement strand
GCCGCCGGAGGCATTCTTCCCGTTTTTTCTCCTTCCCTCTCCGCCTACTTCGCGTGCAGCGCGCTGGCGTCGGCGAGCAGGTCGTTGATACGGGCGACCATCTGGTGCGGGTCGGAGAGGTAGCCGTCGAGGAGCAGGGCGGAGTCGTAGAGTTGTTCCACGGCTTTGGAGAGGAACGGGTCCGCGGCGTCGCGGCGGTAGATGGAGAGCAGGTTGCGGATCAGCGCGTGGTCGCGGTTGATCTCCAGGGTTTTCTTGGGGATGGAGGTGTCCTTGCTGACCAGGCGCATGATTTTCTGCATGCTCGAGGTCATGTG
>DQED01000236.1:409-11808 GCA_003525525.1 Desulfovibrio sp. | reverse complement strand
CCTCGGTGATGCGGTCGCCGAGGAGCTCCTTGATTTTCTTGAGGAACCCGTCGAAGGAGCCTTCCTCTTCCTGGGTGAGTTCGGGCGTTTCGGTTTTGGGCGCTTCGCCTTCGAAGGCGTCGAGTTCGGCGTGGTCGGCCAGTTCGGCGGATTTGAGCTTGAGTTCCTTGTAGGTGCCGATGGTGTCCATGATGAACTCGTCCACGGGCTCGTAGAGGTAGAGCACTTCGAGGCCTTTGGCCCGGAAGATTTCCAGGTGCGGGTTCAGGTCCAGGGCGGCGCGGGAGGGGCCGGAGAGGTAGTAGATGGACTTCTGGCCTTCCTTGGCGCGTTCGACGTAGGCGTCAAGCGAGGTGAAGTCGGCGTCCGGGGCGATGGCCGAGGAGTCGAAGCGCATGAGATCGGCGAAGGCTTCGCGGTTGGCGAAGTCGCCGTAGCCGAGCTTGAGGGCCTGTCCGTGTTCCTTGAAGAACGCGGCGTATTTTTCGGAATTTTCCTTGGCCAGGTTTTTGAGCTTGTCGAGGATCTGCTTGACGATGACGGTCTGGATTTTGCGCAGCACCAGGTTTTCCTGGAGCGTTTCGCGGGAGATGTTGAGCGGCAGGTCTTCGGTGTCCACCACGCCGCGCACGAAGCCCAGGTATTCGGGGATGAGTTCCTTGACCTCCTTGGAGATCATGACGCGGCGCACGTAGAGGTCGAGGCCGTGGTGCAGGGCTTCGCGGAAGGCCATGGGCCCGAGTCCCTTGGACGGGATGAAGAGCAGGGCGGTGAACTGCACGGGCGCGTCCACGCTGACGTGGATCGTGGCCAGGGGTTCCTCGTTGTCGTAGGTGAGGAACTGGTAGAATTCCTTGTATTGTTCCGGGGTGACGGAGAATTTGGATTCGCGCCACAGGGCGGGGATGGTGTTGGTCTTTTCGCCGTCGACGAGGATGGGGAAGGAGATGAAGTTGGAGTGCTTGCGCAGGACGTCCTTGACGCGCGCGGGGTCGGCGTACTCCTTGTTCTCGTCGTTGAGTTCGATGGCGATGGTGGTGCCGCGCGGGGTGTCCGCCGGGGCTTCCTCCACGGCGAAGCTGCCCGCGCCGTCGGAGATCCAGCGGGCCGGGGCGGCGTCTTCACGGAAGGAGCGGGAGGTGACGGTGACGCTTTTGGCGACCATGAACACGGAATAGAACCCGACGCCGAAGCGGCCGATGAGGTTCGATGCGGCGTCCTTGTTGTCGGCCACGGACTTCATGAAGGCTTCGGTGCCGGATTTGGCGATGGTGCCGAGGTTGTCCACGAGTTCTTCGCGGGTCATGCCGCAGCCGGTGTCGGCGATGACGAGCTTGCCGGCGTCCTTGTCCGTGGTGATGCGGATTTCGAGCGGCGTGTCGGGGTCGGCGACGGCGGTGCCCCGGCTGGTTTCGAAGCGCAGCTTGTCCAGGGCGTCGGAGGCGTTGGACACCAGCTCGCGCACAAAGATTTCCCTGTTGGTGTAGATGGAATGGGTGATGATATCCAGGAGCTTGCGAATTTCGGCGCGAAATTCGTGGGTTTCTCCCTGGGTTGCGGACATGGGCGTCTCCTTTTCCCGTGGATTTGGGCAAAGCGTCCGGCCCAAAAAAAGGCTCGCTCCCGCGCGTGCGGGTCGGGCCTTTCGGGGGACGCGCCCCGGCAAATGATTGACAAAAAATAAGCAGGGAGAGTGGGTTGTCAAGGTGGCGGAGGCACGCGAAAAAAAGGGGAAACCCCATTGACAGGCCTTGGGGGTTGTTTATTTTCGGCTGTGAAGAACAACCTTTTCCGGAGGTGCAGATATGGTTATTGATTTGAGTCCGTTCTACGGCTCGAGCACGCCGATGGACCGGCTGTTCGAGTCCTTGTGGCCGTCCATGGCCATCAGCCAGCGCAGCATGGCGTATCCGCCGCTCAACATCGGCGAGGACGACGATAAAATTTACGTAAGCTGCGAGATTCCGGGCATGGACATTGCTGACCTGGACCTGACGCTCACGGATTCGAGCCTTGTCATCAAAGGCGAACGCAAGGCTGTGAAAGGCAAGTACTATCGCCAGGAGCGGCCGACGGGTTTTTTCCAGCGGGTGGTCAACATCCAGGCTGCCGTGGCCAGGGACAGGGTTTCGGCCACCATGCGGGACGGCGTGCTCGACGTCGTGTTGCCCAAATCCGACGAGAGCAAGCCGAAGAAGATCAGCATCGAGGCGGTGTAACCGCACGCCAGCCCAGGGAGGATCGTCATGACGGACAACGCGGTCAAGACCGAGGAGCGCCGGCTGCCCCGGGTCAAGCCGGCCACGGACATCATCGAAAAGGACGACGGGTTTTATATTTTTGTCGATATGCCGGGCGTAAGCAAGGAAGCCCTGGTCATCGACCTCAACGAGGACGAGCTCAAGGTTTCCGGTAAGGCCGAGTATCCCCTGCCCGAGGGCCGCAAGCTCGGGCATGTGGAGTTCGGGGGCGGCGAGTATTTCCGCAGCTTCACGATCTCGCACATCGTGGACAAGGATCGCATCAAAGCCACGCTCAAGGACGGCGTACTGGAACTGTACCTGCCGCGCCATGAAATGGTGCAGCCCCGCAAGATCGAGATTCAGGCCGGCTGATCCGGCTCCCGCTTCTGGAAGAAGGCGGGGCTCTTTCACTGCGCCGGCCCCGGGGAAGTGGTTCTCCGCTTCTCCGGGGCCTTTTTGTTTGCTATACGGCGCAGCGTGGCGCGCACGCCCGGACAATAGGTGGGGGAAGGCTTGCGAATCGTTGTTTTCGCCATGTCTTGTTGCCCGTCACATTCTTTCAAAAAATTAATAATGACGTTTTGCCGCTTTCGCTGCAAGTGGTTCGGGTTTTTGCTTTCGAGTGAAACAGAGGAAATTGCATTTTTGATGTTGACAATAGCCGTCTTTCATCTCACAGAAGTGACGTTGCAAATATCGGCGTTGCCGTTCTAAGGAGATGATATGGAAGAATACGTCAAATGCGCCTTGGAGATCGTCAAGGCCCAGGCGTCCGTGCGCACCATGACCGACGAGGAAATCACCTCCATGGTGCGTCGCCTTGCCGCCGGCATCCGCGATATCAGCGGCGACGTCCTTGAGGGCGAAGCCGAGCAGGTCGTGGACATGGATCCCAAGAAGGCGGTCAAGGAAAAGTCCGTCACCTGCCTGGAGTGCGGCAAGTCGTTCAAGGTGATCACCAAAAAGCATCTGGCCACCCACGGGTTGACGCCCGAAGAGTACAAGGCCAAGCACGGCTACAAGAAGACCATGCCGCTGGTGTGCAAGTCGTTGCAGCGGGATCGCCGCAAAAAAATGAAGGATATGCGACTGTGGGAGAAGAAGGGAAAAGTAGTGGCCTAAGCCGCGCTTTTTCGATAAAGCAGGGGCGCAAGGGGGCTGGGCGCGGTCCGAACGGGCGTGTGACCGCCCCCTTGACTGCCGAACGGCCGGCAATCCTACGATTAAGGAGATCGCACGCACATGGCAAAGACAGACATCATCGCCAAAATCCAGGCCAACGCCGGCATCGCCACCAAGGCCGAGGCGGGCAAGGTCCTTGACGCCGTCTTGGAGGCCATCCAGGACTCCCTGGCCGCGGGCGAGGCCCTGACCCTGACCGGTTTCGGCACCTTCAAGGTGTCCGAGCGGGCCGCGCGCACCGGCCGCGATCCCCGAACCGGCAAGGCCATCGACATCCCGGCTTCCAAAGCCGTCCGCTTCACCCCGGGCAAGACCCTCAAAGACGCCGTGAAGTAGTTTTCCTTCTGTCCGAAAAGACAGCGAAAGGCCGCGGACAACCGCGGCCTTTTTGTTGTTGCGCGGGGAGCGGGCGCGTCCGTTTCCGCCCCCAAGGGAGCCGAACCGCCTGCGCTCCGGCCTGTTACGGCGTTTCGCGGCCGGGTTCTCCCTGTTTGCGGCCCTGGAACAGCCGGGAAACCAGGACGAAGAACAGCGGGATGAAGATGAGGTCGATGAAGGTGGCGGAGAGCATGCCGCCGCACACGGCCGTGCCGATGGCGTTCATGGCCCCGGCCCCGGCGCCGCTGGCGATGGCCAGGGGCAGCACGCCGAAGAAAAAGGCCAGGGAGGTCATCATCACGGGCCGAAACCGGGTCTTGACCGCGCCGAGCGTCGCCTCGACGAGCCCTTCCCCGTGCGTCATGCGCTCCTGGATGAACTGGATGATCAGGATGGCGTTTTTCGTGGACAGGCCCAGGGTGGTGAGGAAGCCGATCTGGAAATACACGTCGTTGGGGAAGCCCCGCCAGGACGTGGCCACGATCGCGCCGAGGACGCCGAGGGGCAGCATCAGCATGTTGACGATGGGGATGGTCCAGCTCTCGTACAGGGCGGCCACGCAGAGAAAGATCACGAAGATGGAAAAGGCGTAGAGGATGGGCCCTTGCGCCGTGGCCATGCGCTCCTGGTAGGAGAGCCCCGTCCAGTCGAAGCCGATGCCCTGGGGCAGCTTGGCGGCGAAGGATTCCATGAGGGCCATGGCCTCGCCGGTGCTGTGCCCGGGCGCGGGCTCGCCCCAGATGTCGATGGAGGGGAAGGCGTTGTAGCGCTCGAGCTTGGGCGAACCCACGGTCCAGCGCCCCGTGGCGAAGGCGGACACCGGAACCATCTTCC
This sequence comes from Desulfovibrio sp., assembly GCA_003525525.1. GTDB lineage: Bacteria > Desulfobacterota > Desulfovibrionia > Desulfovibrionales > Desulfovibrionaceae > Solidesulfovibrio. Next base: position 7,171 of record DQED01000236.1, on the reverse strand, counting down.
CTGCGGTGTTGCGCACGTAGAGCTTGCTCAAGTCCTGGGGCAGCATGCGGTAGGGCGCGTCGGCCTGGACGTAGACCTGCTTCACCCGGCCGCCCTGGACGAAGTTGTTGACGTAGGAACTGCCGAAGGCCGCGGCGATGGTCGTATGGATGGACGCGATGGGCACGCCGAGCGCCCCGGCCTTGTCCCAATCCACGTCGAGATGGTATTCCGGCGCATCCTCCATGCCGTTGGGCCGCACCTTGACCAGGCGCGGGTCGTGCCGCGCCATGCCGATGAGCTGGTTGCGCGCGGCCATGAGCTGGTCATGGCCCAGTCCGCCGCGATCCTGCAACTCGAAGTCGAAACCGCTGGCCATGCCGAGTTCCACCACCGGCGGCGGCGGAAAGGCGAAGACCTGGGCTTCCTTGATCCCTGAAAACACCCGCATGGCCCGGGCGGCGATGGCCTTGACCTTGCGGTCTTCTCCCGGGCGCAGATCCCAGTCCTTGAGTTTGACGAACCCGAGCGCCATGTTCTGTCCCTGGCCGCCGAAACTGACGCCGGAGATGTCCATGACGGATTCCACGGCGTCTTTTTCCTGCTCCAGAAAATAGCTTCTCACCTTGCTCATGACGGCCTGGGTCTGTTCCAGGGTACTCGAGCCCGGCGGCAGCGTGGCCTGGACGATCAGGATGCCCTGGTCCTCGTCCGGGATATAGGAGGTGGGCATGCGGTGGAACAGGTAGCCCACCGTGGCCACGATGACGCAATACAAAAGGATGTAGCGGATGGCGCGGGAAAAGGAATGGCCCACCAGCCGCACATACGCGGCCCGGACGCCGAAGAAGATCCGGTCGAACCAGCGGAAGAAGGGCCGCAGGAAGAAAACCACGTTCTCCGAGGGCTCGTGCCCCTTGGCTACGGGTTTTAAAAACGTGGCGCAAAGGACCGGGGTCAGGACCAAAGCCACCACCACCGACAGCAGCATGGCGGCGATCAGCGTGATGGAGAACTGCCGGTAGAGCACGCCGGTGGAGCCCTGGAAAAAGGCCATGGGCCCGAACACCGCCGAGAGCACCAGGCCGATGCCGACAAGGGCGCTCGTGATCTCGTCCATGGACTTGGCCGTGGCCTCGCGCGGCGAAAGCCCCTCCTCGGACATGATTCGCTCCACGTTTTCCACCACCACGATGGCGTCGTCGACCAGCAGGCCGATGGCCAGCACCATGGCGAACATGGTCAGCATGTTGATGGAGTAGCCGCAGAAATTGAGCACCGCGAACGTGCCCATGAGCACCACGGGCACGGCGATGGTCGGGATGAGCGTGGCCCGGATGTTGCCCATGAAAAGAAACATGATCAGGAAAACGAGCACCACCGCCTCGAACAGGGTCTTGACCACCTCGTGGATGGCCACTTGGGTGAAGGGCGTGGTGTCGTAGGGATAGACCACCTTCATGCCGTGTGGGAAATAGCGGCTCATCTCCTCCATCTTCGCCTTGATGGCCGCGGCAGTGGCCAGGGCGTTGGCCCCGGCCGCCTGGCGGATGGCCATGGCCGCAGACGGCCTGCCGTTGTGGTAACCCACGATGTCCGAGCGCTCGGAGCCCAGTTCCGTGCGCCCCACGTCCTTGATCCGCACCACGGAGCCGTCCTGGTTGATGCGCAGTGGAATCGCGGCGAATTCCTCGGGCTTTTGCAGCAGGTGCTGCACGACGATGGGGGAATTGAGGCGCTGTCCCGGCACGGCCGGCGCACCGCCGAACTGGCCGGCGGAAACCTCGACGTTGTAGGCGGACAGGGCCGCGATGACGTCGCTTACGGTCAGGCTGAAGCTGTTGAGCTTGTCGGGGTCGAGCCAGACGCGCATGGCGTACTGGGTGCCGAAGTTCTCCACTTCGCCCACCCCGGGCACCCGGGACAGGACCTTTTCCAGGGTGGACTGGGCGTAGTCGCGCAGGTCTTCGCCGCGCATGCTGCCGTCCTCGGAGATCAGCCCGACCACGATGAGATAGTTGCGGGTGGACTTGCTGACCTTGACCCCGGAACGCTGCACTTCGTCGGGCAAGCTGGCCATGGCCAGCTGCAGTTTGTTTTGCACCTTGGACCAGGCGATGTCCGGGTCGGTTCCCGGGGCGAAGGTCATTTCCAGCCTGGCCTCGCCGGAGGCGGAGCTGGAGCCGGTTAAGTAGAGCATGCCGTCGAGGCCCGTCATCTTCTGCTCGATGATCTGGGTCACGGTGTTTTCCACCGTCTCCGCCGACGCGCCGGGGTAATAGGCGGAGATGGCGATGGAGGGCGGCGCGATGGGCGGATACTGGGCGATGGGCATGCCGTAGATGGCGAGCCCGCCCAGGGAGAGCAGGATGATGGCGATGACCCAGGCGAAGACGGGCCGGTCCAGGAAGAATTTCGAGAGCATTTATTTGCCCTCCGCAGCCTGTTTCGCCGGTTTGGCCTCGGCATGGCCTTCCCCTGCGCTTTTGGGGTCGCCCTGGGCCAGGGCCGTGGCCTTGACCACGGTTCCGGGCCGCAGCATCTGCAGGCCCTCGACGATCACCCGGTCGCCCGGGACGAGGCCGTCCGCGACGAGCCATTCGCTGCCGATGGCCCGGTCGAGCGTCAGTTGGCGCAGGACGACCTTGTTTTCCGCATCGACCAGCAGCGCGTACGGATTGCCCTTGGCGTCCCGGGACACGCCCTGCTGGGGCACGAGGATGGCCTTGGGGTTGACGCCTTCCCGGATCACGGCCTTGACGAACATGCCCGGCAGGATGTCGCCTTCCGGGTTGGGGAAGATCAGGCGCAGGATGACCGAGCCGGTGGTGGGGTCCACGCTGACGTCGCTGAACTGCAGCGTGCCCTCCAGCGGATAGGGCTTGCCGTCCTCCAGGATGAGCCGGACCTTGTCGTGGTCCTTTTCCTGCGGGTTGAGCAGCCCCTCCTTGAAGCGGGCCTTCATGCGCAGCATGTCGGCGGTGGATTGGGGCACGTCCACGTAGATCGGGTCGAGCTGCTGGATGGTCGCCAGGGCCGTGGCCTGGTAGGCCGTGACGATGGCCCCGTCGGTTACGCTGGACTTGCCGATGCGCCCCGAAATGGGCGCGACGACCTTGGTGTAGCCCAGGTTGATGCGCGCCGTTTCCACCCGGGCCTCCAGGGACGTGATGCTGGCCTTGACCTGGTCGAGGTTGGAAGCCGCGTCGTCGTAGTCCTGCTGGCTGAGCGCGCTGTGGGACACCAGGGACTTGTAGCGCGAGGCGCGCAGGCTCGTCGAAGGCAGCTTGGCCTTGGCCTCGGCCAGCGCGGCCAGGGCGTTGTCGAGTTCCGCCGTGAACGGGGCGGGATCGATCTGGTAGAGGACCTGCCCTTCCTTGACGTTGGAACCTTCCGTGAACAGGCGTTTTTCGACGAGTCCGTTGACGCGCGGCCGGATCTCGGCGATCCGGTACGCGGAGGTGCGCCCGGACAGTTCCGTGGAAAGCGCGACCTCGCGCGGCGCGATGGTCACGGTGGACACTTCGGGCATGGGGCGTTGCCCCCCGGCCTGTTTTTCGCCGCTGCAGCCGGCGAAAAGGACGAGACACGCGCAGACCGCCAGCGCGCGAGCGAATGGAGACGAACTTCCTCGGCGTTGCATCAGAAACCTCCGACTGCCGTTGCGGGACATCCGGGACGGTACCGCAGTCTTCGCGCCGCCCCTCTCCGGCGTTGCCGCCGTCTGCGACGGGCGGGGGCAGGGGGCGTCCGCCCGCGCCGCGGCCGGCGACGTCCCTGCGCGTTTGCGCCCGCTGTCGTTATCATGAGAACAAATCATGTCCGACACCCCCTGCCGCTACCCCCGGGCCCGTTTCAGGAAGACATGGCAGGCTGCTTGGCGAAACGGCGCAGCAGCTGCATCAGATGCCGCGTGATGGCCTGCGGCGCGACATATTCCGGCTTCGCGCCATGCAGGTGCGAAACGATGCCGGCGAACTGGCAATACCCGATGACCGTGCTCGTCAGGAAGATGGCCGCGTGTACGGGGTCCGGCGTGTCCAGGTACGCGTCGAGGAGCCGCACGAGGCTGTCGAAGGAGTCCTGGAAAACGTTCTCCGTGAGGAACTGCAACCGGTCTCTGTCGTCCGTCAGCAGTTCCCTGAAAAAGAGCTTCGTCGCGACGGTGTCCTCGAACAGCAGCGTCAGGAACCAGGAAACGGCCTTTTCCAGGCACTGCGGCGCATCCGCGCCGCTTTCGAGCACCGCTGCCAGGGACCGGCTGCGGCCGCTGAACACGAAGGTCAGCACGGAGCGGACCAGCTCTTCCTTGTTCTTGAAATAATAGTAGAGGTTCGCCTGCGCCACGCCGACGGCCGTGGCGATGCGGCGCATGGAAACCGCACTGTACCCCTCGGCGGCGAAGAGTTGTGCTGCGGCGACGAGAATCTTCTCGCGCATGTTCGGGGCGGCCATGGCACCTCGCGGGTTTGCTACTGAACGTTCGTTTGAAAAACCCTTTTCCGGGGTCTGTCAAGAACGTTCCGCAGACTGCGGGGTGTCCTTGGCCTCGGCCGCGCGCGCAAGGCGACGGCAATGTCCATGGCAGGGGCCTTCCGGCGGAAGCTTGCGCGCGCGTTCGATCGCGGCGGGGGCATCGGGTTCGGTCGCGCGGCAGGCGGAAAAGGCTCGCTGCCGGGAGGGGCGGCCGGCGCGCCGGTCAGCGCGTCGGGAGACGCAAGACGAGGGTGGTTTCCCCGGGCACGGAGGCGTCGAGGCTGAGATCCCCCGCCATGGTCCTGGCCATAAGCCGCGCGGAGTAGGTGCCGAGTCCGGTGCCGCCCGGCTTGCCGTAGGTGGCGTATTTTTCGAAGAACCGCTCCCTGAATTCGGGGGCCGTCTCGCCCTGGTTGCGCAGGCGTATTTCGCACGACCCCCCGTCGTCGGCCCGCATGGTGATGGCTACCCGCCCCCCCACGGGCGAGTGCTCCATGGCGTTTTTGAGCAGATTGGTCAGCATGGAGTAGCACAGCAACTCCTCGCCCAGCACGTGAAACGCGGGAGGGGCCTCAAGGGGAGCGTCCGCGAGCCGCAGTTCCACGGACACGTTGCGGCTGCGCCGCAGGGACGCCAGATCCTCTTCGACCTTGCGCAGGACGCGGACGATGTTCACGGGGGTGGGCGACAGTTCGTAGACGCCCTGTTCCATCTTCAGCAGCCCGAGGGACAGGTTGACGATATTGAGCATCTTGTAGCCGGCCTGCTCGATGTCTTCGAGGCTGGCCAGTTGTTCCGGGGTGAGGTTGCCGCCGGCGGCCACGAGTTGGGGGAGGGAGAGGATCACGCCGAGCGGGCTTTTGAGGTCGTGGTGGATGATGCGTTCCACGTCCTCGCGCAGGCGCGCCGCCTCGGCCAGAAGCTGGTTTTGTCGCGCCAGCCGCTCCATGGCCGCCTTGAGGGCCAGGTGCGTCGTCACCCGGGCTTTGACTTCCTGGATGTCGAAGGGTTTGGTGATGTAGTCCACCGCGCCCAGGGTGAATCCGGTGACCTTGTCCTGGATTTCCGTCAGGGCCGTCAGGAAAATGATGGGGATGGCGGCGGTGGCGGCGTCGGCTTTGATGCGGCGGCAGACCTCGTAGCCGTCCATGCCCGGCATGAGGATGTCGAGCAGGATGAGGTCCGGCGGGTCGGGCCGCATGCTCTGCAGGGCCGTGGGGCCGTCCAGGGCCACGGCGATCTCGTAGTCGTCGCCGAGGGTCTCCACCAGGGTGTCGACGTCGGTTTCCACGTCGTCGACGATCAGGATCGTCTGCTTGGCGCTGCGTACCATATCGATCACCATCTTGTCGCAATCAGGCCACATAGGGATGCTCCAGGGCGCGGCGTTCGTCGTCGTCCTCGCAAAAGCTCAGGGCGATCTGCCGGAAGGATTCCTGCACTTCCAGAAAGGCGTCGACCATGACGGGGTCGAACTGGCTTCCCCGGCCGTCCCGGATGACGGCGACCGCCTGGGCATGGGGCAGGGGCGCTTTGTAGACCCGGCGGCTGATGAGCGCGTCGTAGACGTCGGCGATGGCCATCAATCTCCCGGAGACGGGGATGGCTTCCCCGGCCAAGCCCTGCGGATAACCGGACCCGTCCCAGCGTTCCTGATGGGTGTAGGCGATCTCCTGGGCCAGGCGCAGGAACGAGTTGTCCCCGAGGTTCCTGGCCGCGGCTTCGATGGCGTCCCGGCCGTAGATCGTGTGGCGGCGCATGGTCTCGAATTCCGCTTCGGTCAGGGGGCCCGGCTTGAGCAGGATGTCGTCGCGCACGCCCACTTTGCCAATGTCGTGCAATGGCGCGGATTTGTAAAGCAAATCGATTGTGTCTTCAGGCAACGCGCTTTCGTAGCGCGGATGGTTTCGCAGTTGCATGGCGAGCAGGCGCACGTAATTGCGCGTCCGTTTGATGTGCCCGCCCGTTTCCGGGTCGCGGTATTCGGCCAGCCCGGCCATGGCCTCGATGATGGCGTCCTGGGTCAGGGCCAGTTCGCGGGTGCGCTCCCGGACTTTCCGTTCCAGGATCTCGTTTTGCATGGCCAGCTCCTGCCGGGCCAGGCGCAGGGACAGGTGCGTTTGCACCCGCGCCTTTATTTCCGCCGGCTCGAAAGGCTTGGTCACGTAGTCCACGGCTCCGGCGGCAAAGCCCCGGGTCTTGTCCGTCACTTCCGTCAGGGCCGTGAGAAAGATCACCGGCGTCTGGGCCGTGGCCGGATCGGCCGACAGCCGGCGGCAGACCTCGTAGCCGTCCATGCCGGGCATC
>DQED01000236.1:0-332 GCA_003525525.1 Desulfovibrio sp. | reverse complement strand
AGGATGTCCAGGTTGGTTTCCGTATCGTCGACGATGAGGATGAGGCAGGCGGCGAGCGTTTTCACGGAACCTCCCCGGGGGCTGCCGGCAACATGCCGCGCACGAGTTCGAGCGCCTGGGGAAACTTGTAGCCGCGCACGAGGGCGTCGAGGGATGCGAGCTTGTCGCGCAGGGCGTCGTCGCAGGGCATCTCCCGCAAGGCGGCCAAGATCTTCGCGCAGGGCCTGGGCTTTCTGGCCTCCAGGTGCGGCGCTAGTTCACGCAGGGCGTCCATGATTTCCGCCGCGCACGCGGTTCCCGCAGGCGCGCGGTCGGCGGCCGGGGGCGTCCCC
>DQED01000240.1:2950-3162 GCA_003525525.1 Desulfovibrio sp. | reverse complement strand
TGGCGGTCCGAGGCGGCGGCGATGCCCGCGGCGAGGCTCGCGGCCTCGGCGACCTGGCCGGCGATGGCGTGCAGGGCGTCGCGCGAGGCAATGGCCAGGGCGCTCGCCTGGGCGATGCCCTGCACCGCCATCTCCACGTTGGCCACGTTTTTCGCCGTGCCGTCCTGGATGCCGCGTACCGCCGCGCCGACTTCCTTGGTCGCGGTCATGGT
>DQED01000240.1:334-2905 GCA_003525525.1 Desulfovibrio sp. | reverse complement strand
GCCGCCTCGATGGCGGCGTTGAGGGCGAGCAGGTTCGTCTGGTCGGCGATCTCGTTGATGACGTCGATGATGCGGCCGATGCCGTCGGCGTTGCGCCCGAGCGCGGCCATGTCGGTCTTCACGGCCTCGGACTGGCCGGCCACGTCCCCGATGCAGGCCACGGCCCGGCCGACCACGTCCTCGCCCTCCAGGGCGCGCTCCCGCGCGCTGCCGGTGGTTGCGGCCGCGGCCGCGGCGCTTCGGGCGATGTCCCCGACCGAGGCGTCGAGGTCAGCCATGGCCGCCTCGGATTCGCGGGCGAGTGCGGTCATGGTGTCCGCGCCCCGGCTGCAGCGGTCCACCTGTTCGGAGAGTTCGCCGGACTTGTCCGTGACCACGCGCACCACGTCGCGCAGGCTTGCGGCCGCTTGCAGCATGCCCTCGCGCCGGCTGTGCTCGGCCTGCGCCCGGGCCTCTTCCGCCGCGGCCCGGGCGGCATGGGCCTCTTCGGCCTGGCGGCGGGACGTTTCGGCCAGGGCGGCCGATTCCGCGATGCGGCTTTTCAGTTCCCCGACCATGCGTTCCACGCAGCCCTTGAGCCGCTTGAGGCCGTAGCGGAACGTGCCCTGGGGCGCGGCGTCCAGGTTGCCGCGTTCGATCTGCGTGGCGTAGGCGCCAAGGCGCGTCACCGGGCCGCTGACCAGGGTACGGAAGGCGACGGTGGTCGCGGCGAGGATGACGGCCAGCCCCGCCAGGCAGACCGCGACGAGAAGCGTGGTGGAGCGTTTGACCGAGGCGTAGAGCTTGTCGATGGGAATCGTGACGATTTCGGCCGATTCCACGCGGTCGGCGAGCCTGGCCGGGCTGTCGAAGGCGTACTTGTCGCGCAGGCTTTCCGGCGCGTCCTCGCGGCGCATGTGGCAGGGCAGACAGCTTTGCTTGTTCACTTCGCCCACGGCGATGACGTAACAGTCCACGCCCCCGATGTGGCGCACGCCCTTCCAGACGAGTTCCTTGGCTCCGGCCGTGTGCATGGCGTCGAGCTTGCCGATGAGGTCGGCTTCCACGGCGTTGGCCCGGTTGGCGTGGTTGAGCGGCTTGGTCGAGGGCGTGCGAAAGGAGATGTCGTACTTGTGGGCCGGGGCGATGCCGGCAAAGACCTTGTTGGCGGCGAACGACGTGGATTGCAGCTCCACAAGGAAGCCGTCCTTGCCGATGAGTTTCGTGGCCGCCGGACGCACCACGCCGCCGATGTGCGCGCGCACGGCTTTCATGGATTGCAGCAGGATGTCGGCTTTCTGCTGGTATTCGGTAATGATCGCCTTTTCGGTGTCGGTATTGACGATGACGATGATGACCGCAAATGTCGCAATGCAGATGCATCCGCATAGGAGCATGAACATCTTCTGCAGATTCATCTTCACCTCCCGAGAGAATGTGCTTGTCGTTTGCTGCGGTCATGGAGAACAGGGGTTCCCCGGTTTTTGAGACAAAATCTCCCATGTCGTCTGCCGCAAGATCTTCTGCGCCAGGAGTCCGTTGTTGCGACGATTGTATTTTCTTCGCCGCTGTATGGGGCTTGTTCGTGCTATTTGGGAATCAGCAAGGACCGTACCAATGGTAACGAATTTGTAACGTCCTTAAATAACGCCGTTGTCGCCGTGTGCGTGCCGCGAAGTGCAAACTCCGGTTAGCGCGGGGGGTATGGAAAGCTGCACCACCGGGAGGCAGGTGGGCGATGGGCGTCACGGTATGGGGGAGGGAGGGAGGCGGCGCGCCAAGAAAAAGGGCCGGGAGGACGTTCGTCCTGCCGGCCCTTGGCGTCTGGGAAGGGGGGGAAGGGGGCGGCTAGTTCGCCACCACGTTGACGAGCTTGCCGGGCACCACGATCACCTTGCGGATCGTCTTGCCCTCGATGTGCTTGGCCACGTTGGCGTCGGCCAGGGCGGCGCGTTCGAGGTCCTCCTTGGAGGCGTCGCGCGGCACGCTCACCTTGCCGCGCAGCTTGCCGCACACCTGCACCACGATCTCCACCTCGTCCGTGACCAGCGCGGCCGGGTCGTGGCGCGGCCAGGGCTGGTCGATAAGCAGATTCGTGTGGCCGATGCGCTGCCACAGCTCCTCGCAGATGTGCGGGGCGATGGGCGAAAGCACGGTGAGCAGGGTGGCCACGGCCGAGGACGCCGCCTTGGCCCCCTTGGGCTCGGCCTTGATCGCCTCGACGTTGGCGTAGAGGAAATTGACCAATTCCATGGCTGCGGCGATGGCCGTGTTGAACTGGAAGCGCTCGCGGATGTCCGCACCGGCCTTGGCGGCCGTGGCGTGCTCGCGGCGGCGCAGTTCGGCGAAAAACGGCGGCAGGGCGTCGATCCCGAGTTCCCCGGCGGGCGCGCAGGCCGCAACCGGCGACAGCACGCCGGCAAGCTCCTCGGTCACCAGCCGCCACAGGCGCGACAGGAAGCGCGACGCGCCTTCGATGCCGGTGTCGCTCCATTCGAGGTCCTTTTCCGGCGGCGCGGCGAAAAGGATGAACACGCGCACCGTGTCGGCCCCGTACTTGGCAATCATCAGGTCCGGGTCCACCACGTTGCC
>DQED01000240.1:0-212 GCA_003525525.1 Desulfovibrio sp. | reverse complement strand
GCCGATGTACTGGTCCACGGGCAGCCAGTAGCCGATTTCCGCCGGGTCGAACGGGCCGTCCGCCTTGCGCGCCGAGGCGTAGCGCGCGAAGTACCAGGAAGACTCGAAGAAGGTGTCGAGCGTATCCGTCTCGCGTCGGGCCTTGCCGCCGCACTGGGGGCAGACGGCGTCGGTGAACGACGGCGACACGGGCAGGGGCGAGCGGCCGTCGG
>DQED01000437.1:839-3399 GCA_003525525.1 Desulfovibrio sp. | reverse complement strand
AATCCGGTCTGGATGCCCGAGGCGACCATGCGCCTGGCCGTACGCGCCCATGTCCGGCGCGGCGGCCGCGTCGTGACCCTGTTCTGGCATTCCTCGGAGCTGTTGCCCGGGGCCAGTCCGCACTTTCCGGACAAGGCCGCGGTGGACGGCTTTCTGGCCAAGGTCCGCCGCTTCGCCGGCTGGCTGCGGCGGACCTTTGACGTCAGGGGAACGACGCTTGGCGCGCTTACCGGCCCGGACTGCAGCTGGCCGGATCGCAGTTCGGCGACTCGTCCGCGTAGTACGGGGGATTGGGGCTAGACAGCCCCCGGCCGTTCTTGTCGAAGATGGGGTACTGCTTGCGGCCCCATTTCTGCAGGCGGAACTGCACCGAGGTCTGGAGCACGCCGATGCCGTAGGTGCAGCTGCGGCGGAAATTGATGGACGAGGCTTCCTCGAAGTACTTCGTCGGGCACGACACCTCGCCGATGCGGTAGCCGAAGTAGATGGTCTGGGCCAGCATCTGGTTGTCGAAGACGAAGTCGTCGGAATTTTCCCAAAGCGGCAGCGCTTCCAGCACCTCGCGGGAAAACGCCCGGTAGCCGGTGTGGTATTCCGAGAGCTTGGCGGAAAGCAGCAGGTTCTGGGAGAGCGTCAGGAAGCGGTTGGAAACGTACTTGTACAGCGGCATGCCGCCGTGCAGGGCCGTGCCGCCGAGGATGCGCGAGGCGATCACCGCGTCGTACTCGCCGCAGGTCACCAGATTGGCCATGGCCGGGATGATCTTGGGCGTGTACTGGTAGTCGGGGTGGACCATGATGACCACGTCCGCGCCGGTCTTGAGGGCCTCGGCGTAGCAGGTCTTCTGGTTGCGGCCGTAGCCCCAGTTCCGGTGATGGCGGAAGCAGCGCAGACCGAGCTTTTGCGCCTGCTCGATGGTGTTGTCCCGGCTGCAGTCGTCGACGAGGATGACCTCGTCCACGATGTCCTTGGGCACTTCGGCGTAGGTTCTCTCGAGGGTGGCGGCCGCGTTGTAGGCGGGCATGACCACCACCACTTTCTTTCCGTGCATCATGGGGTGTTGCTCCAGGGGGGTCGCCGTGTCGCGTTCGAAACGGCGGAGTGCGCCGCGAGTCGGATTCCGCGCGGCCAACGAGGCACTAATCCCGAAACCGGGGCGTCTGTCAACCGTTGCCTCGGCCCCTTGCGCCGGGACGCGCGTGGGCAAGCCCGGGCGCGCGCGTCAGCGGGAGGCGCAGGCCGCCTGGTTGGCGGCGGAGTTGTTGAGCATGCGCACGAAGATTTCCCCCGTGCTCGAGGCGTAGACGATTTTGCGCCCGCGCTCGCCGCCCACGTTGGAGGCGGCCACGCGCAGCCCCAGGTCGGCCAGGGTGGCGAAGGCGGTTTCCACGTTGCGCCGGCCCACGGACATGTCCTCGGCGAAAAGGGCGCTTGCGCCGCCGAACACCTTGCACTCGATGTCGCCAAGGCGCACGCCGCGGTGCTCCAGACGGTGGACGAGGGTGGTGATGGCCGTGTCCACGAACTTGTAGGGCGTCTGTTCCGGGGTGCGCAGCCGGTACTCGGCGGCCTTGGGCAAAAGCGCGTGGAAAATGGCGGCCAGGCCGTGGCGCGGCGCGAAAAAGGTGACGGCGACGCACGAGCCGAGCACGGTGTGGGCCATGGTCGGCCGGTCGTAGAGGCCGCCCTGGGCCACGTTCAAAAAGGCCAGGGCATGCCCGGGAAAGCGGTCTAGAAGGCCTTGCATGGAAATTCTTCGTCCGTATCGTCGCCCAGGGGATTATCGACGAGGCCGAGGCTCGCCAGGGCCTCCAGCAGGTTCCGCGGCGTGAAGGGCTTGGTCACGAACGCCTGCGCGCCGGATTCGAACTGGGCGCGCAGCATGTTGGCCGGGTCGTCGAGGCTCGAGAGCATCACCGCCGGGGTCCGTTTTCCGGCTTCGACGCCGTACTGGGTCTCGAGGCGGCGGATGCCGGCCAGGGCGTCGTGGCCGGACAGCACGGGCATGAGGATGTCCATGACGATCAGCGCGAAGGGTTCGCCCCGGCGCAGGGCGTCCTCGAACAGGGCCATGGCTTCGCGGCCGTCGGCGGCCTCTTCGGGCGTGAAAAGGCCGCCCAGGGCCTGGATGATGAGAAAACGCTGGTAGCGGCTGTCGTCGACAATGAGGGCGCGTGGCATGGGCGGCTCTCCGTTCGTCTTGCGGTTGTCAGGCCTGCGGGGCCGTTCGTCCGGCCTCGCGCAACAGTTCCGGCACATCCACGACAAGGGCCATGTCGCCGGCCTCGGTCACCGTGCCGCCGAGCACGCCGGGCACCTTGCCGAGGGCCCGGCCCAGGTGTTTGAGCACGGCCTGCTTGCGCCCGAGCACGCCGTCGACCACGAGCCCGGCCCGGCCGTCGCCCCGGCGCACCGTGACCACATGGGACGTGGCGGGCGTTTCGCCGCGCAGGCCGAAGAAATGGCGCAGGCACACGAGCGGCGTGGGCCGGCCGCGCAGGTCCATGACTCCGCGCCCCTGGCGCAGCGCCGTGCCCGGCGGCAGTTCCAGGCATTCTTG
>DQED01000437.1:0-791 GCA_003525525.1 Desulfovibrio sp. | reverse complement strand
ACGGGCAGGCGGATGGTGAAGGTCGCGCCCGCGCCCGGGGTCGAGTCCACGTCGATGCGGCCGCGCAGCGCGGCGATGCCCTCGCGCACGGCGTCCATGCCGACCCCCCGGCCGGACACCGCGCCCACGGCGTCCGCCGTGGAAAGGCCCGGCAGGAAGATGAGCTCCACGGCGTCGGCGTCGTCGTAGGGGCGGGCGGGATCGAGCCTGCCCGCGGCCACGGCCTTTTGCCACAGCTTGCGGCCGTCGATGCCCGCGCCGTCGTCGCGGATGGCGATGACCACGTCGTTGCCCTCCTGCCGCGCCGACAGGGCGATGACGCCCCGCCGGGGCTTGCCCAGGGCCACGCGCACGTCCGGCAACTCGATGCCGTGGTCCACGGCGTTGCGCAGCAGGTGGATGCAGGGCGTGTTGAGCTGTTCGATGACGGCCTTGTCGAGTTCGGTGTTCTCGCCCTCCATGACGAGGTCCACGTCCTTGCCGAGCGCCGCGCTGGCGTCGCGCACGAGGCGGCGGTACTTGGGAAAACTGACCTTGATGGGCAGCAGGCGCAGCCCCAGTACCTGGTCGCGCAAGAGCGCGGCCAGGCGTTCGACTTCCTCGGCCACATCGCGCAGTTCGGCGTCGGCGCGGCGCTGCGACAGGGAGGCCAGCCGCGCCTGGGCGATGCCGAGCTCGCCCACGCGGTCGACGAGGATGTCGAGCTCCCGGGCCGGGATGGCCAGCTTGCGGATGCGCTCGTCCGCGTCCGCGGCCGGGGCGGGGTCGGGTGAGACCGGTTCGGCCGCGTC
>DQED01000307.1 GCA_003525525.1 Desulfovibrio sp. | reverse complement strand
GCCGCACCCGGTGGCGCCGGTGAGCAGCACGTTGTGGCCATGGCGCAGCCAGTCCCCGCCGGCCAGGCTGGTGATGACCTCCCGGCTCAGGCCCCGGCTGGTGCGCCAGTCGATGTCTTCCAGGCAAGCACTGGAGACCTTCAGGCGGGCGGCCTTCAGCAGGCGCTCCAGACGTTTGCTGTCGCGCCAGTCCACCTCGCGCTGGACCAGCAGCGCCAGGCGTTGTTCAAAGGGCAGTTCGCTGGCTGTGATGTGGGTGGCCGCGTCGCTGAGGGCGGCCACCATGCCGTCCAGGCGCAGGGCGCGCAGTTGGTTGAGGGTCTGTTCGTTGAGCATGGTTCTTCCTTGTTGGTTTCGCTTGCGCGTTGGAGCTCAGTGGTAGTAGCTCGGCCCGCGCACGTTCTCGTGCAGCGGCAGGCTTGCCTGTGCGGCCATTGGCGCATCCAGCGGCCGCTGGTCCAGGCCACAGCCCAGGATGGAGGCGATGCTCTTGTAGGACGGTGAGCGAATCGATTGCGCCCGCGCACAGGCGGCCTCCAGCCGCTGATGGCCGTACTCACGGCCCAGTCGCATCAGGCCCAGACAGGAGCGGTAACCCTGCTCGGGATGCTGGCGGTGCTCCATCTGCCAGCGCACCACGGCGGCGGTGGCCAGGGGCAGGCCGGATTCGTCGGCCACGGCGACGGTCGCGCCGGGGGAGAGGCCGTGTTCGGTGCCGAGGCCGAAGGAGATGAGCAGGCCTTCGGGGGTTTTCTTGGTCATGTAAACCACGGCCTTGCCTTGTTTGCGCCACACGGATTCGAGGGCGCGCGAGGAGAGGTAGACGCAGATGCCGGCCAGGATGGCGATGGCGAGGCAGGAGGCGGACGCGGCCAGGGGCGTGATGCCGAACACGCGGCGGATGTAGGAATTGGAGGCGGCGTCCAGGGAGGCCTGGTCCGGGAAGACGCGGATGACGAAGGCCTGGACCGGGGCGGCGGCGTCGGCCTTGGGGTCGCGCAGGACGATGGTCGCAGCGCCGGGTTTGGCGTCGGGCGCGACCTTGACTTCGGCCTGCCACAACCGGTTGCCGAACCAGAAGCCCTGCGATTGCGTGGTCATGGTCAGGCTGACGCCGGGGTGGTCGATGCGCACGTCCAGGGAGGAGGCATCGGCGGCGTCCGGGGGCAGGGGGCCGGAGAGGTGCTCGGTATTGCCGGGCAGGATGGAGAAGGCGTTGGGTCCCGTGCGAAAGCTGTTGAGGAAGCTGTCGGCCAGCCCCAGGGCGGCGCACAGGCAGCACAGCGCCGCCAGCCAGCCGCACGCGCCGCGCAGGCGCAACAGCCGTTTTTCGGTCACGCGCCGGCTCCGCTGGCGGAGGTTTCGCTGTGACGGTCGCGCAGGCGGCGGATGGCGTAGATGCCGGCGATCAGGGTCGGGATGCACATGGAGAAAAACGCCTTCATGAAAACGGGGGTGAATTCGTCTGGATACTTCGATGCCATGTAGACGGAAAGAGTGACTTCGGCAAGCACGGCCACGTCCATGAGGATGACGGCCAGGCGCTGGCGGCTGTTGAGTTCCGGGGCCGGCGAGGCGGAGCGGTCGAAGAGCATGGCGTCCTCCTGGGAGTGTTATATGCCGCCCCGGCCCGCGGGCGGCGGGCCGGAGCGGCAGGGCGGGGTGTGGGGTTACTTCTTGAAGATGTTCGTCGTGGTGACGTTCATCACGCGCAGGGCCTTGCCGTCTTCCTTGAAGTAGACGCGCACGATGTCGCCGGCGTTCCAGGCCGAGGCCGGCAGGCTCATGTACTGGTCCGGCGGGATGAAGGTGACGAGCATCTTCTGCGCGCCGGAGTAGATGGTGACGGTCTTCTTGTCCTTGTCCACGGCGGGGAAGGCCTTGGCCTTGCCGCTGGCTTCGTCGAAGACCAGGGGATGCTTGGAATCGATGCCTTGCTGCTTGTCCACGATCTGGATGGCGATGGTGTCGAAGCTCTTCTTCTGCGGATCGTAGAGCACGATCTGGGACTTTTCGGTATCGAGCTTCATGCGCAGGCCCGGCTTGGGATCCTGGCCCATGTCCATGGGGTTGGTCGGGTAGCTGAAGGTCAGGGCCGGCAGCTTGAAGTCGCCCTTGGCCGGGTCCGTGGACATGTTGGGGATCATGGTCAGGGTCTTTTTTTCCGTGTCGATGGCCACGGTGCGGCCCTGGTCCACTTTGCCGTAATCCACGCAGCCGGCCAGGAGGAGCACGGGCAGGGCGGCCAGCAGGATTTTGCGGTACATCGAGGGCATGGCGTTCTCCTTCTCTTTTTGGTTGTCGCCTAGGCCTTGGCCTTCTTCATGGCCAGTTCGCGCTTGGCGCCCTGGACCATCTTCACGGTGATGTAGATGGCCATGGCCGAAACGAGGCCCAGGATGAGGTAGGTGGCGATTTCGTTGCAGATGTAGCTGATCCCCGGGATGTAGGTGGGGAGGAGCTTGAGCAGGATGGAGATGCCGCAGCCGATGACCGCGAGGCCGAAGGCGATGCGGATGCCGTAGCCCTTGATGTACTTGGTGGCCACGGCGCCGACCTGCGCGCCCATGGCAGCGCCGATGAGCATGATGATGGCGGCGACGAGTTCGGTGCGCCCCTTGTAGGTGTAGGAGGCCGCGCCGTAGAGGCCGGAGATGGCCACTTCGAAGAGGTCGGTGCCGACGGCGACGTGGGTCGGGCAGCCGACGAGGTAGATCAGGGCGGGCATGCGGATGAGGCCGCCGCCGATGCCCAGGATGCCGGCCAGCCAGCCGGTGAAGAAGCTGACGCCGATGGGCAGCCAGGCGGAGCAGTAGATGCCGGCCGCGGTCAGGTGCACCATGGGCGGGATCTTGATCTTGTGCAGGGTCTTGTGCCACTCGAGGCCCGTGGCCAGCTTGTCCACTTCCTGTCCGGCGGCGATGGCGGCCCGTTCCTTGGCCTTGCGCTTGGCCACGTCGGCGAAGACCATCCAGGTGATGAAGGCGAGCAGGGCCAGGTAGATCCAGCGCACGACCATGTCGACCTTGCCGATGCGCTCCAGCCACATGATCATTTGCGCGCCGACCTCGAAGCCGGCGATGGTGCCGAAGAGCATGATGAAGCCGAGTTTGTAGTCCACGTTGCCGAATTTGCCGTGGCGCATGGTGGAAATGAGCGATTTGCCGGCCATGTGCGCGATGTCGGTGCCGATGGCGAAGGCCATGGGGAAACCGAGGATGTTCAGGCCCGGGGTGACCATCCAGGCGCCGCCCATGCCGAAGAAGCCGCCGATGACGCCGACGCCGATGCCGAGGATGATGAGGCCGGGCCAGAAGATTTTGACGCCCGCGATGGGCATGAGGATATACAGCCAGTCCATGTCGTGCTCCTTTGCCTGTGGGCGTTATTCTAGTGTTCCGCCAGGTCGCGGGACTTCAGGTCGATGCCGATGAAGTGCATGATGATGTCGGCCAGCACGCCGAAGATCACGCCAATCAGCGGAATGAGGATGACGGTCAGGATGGTGAAGTAGAGGTGGGACTCGTTGTAGAGGTTGGCCCACCAGGCCATGATGCCGGTCAGTTTGCGCGTGTCGGCCACGATCACGATGGGCGCGCCGCCGCCGCCGGCGGCAAAGGCCGCGGCCGGGGCCAGGAGCAGAAACGTGGTCAATCCCGCCAGAAGCGCCTTCCATTTCGTAAGCATGTCAGCCCCCTTTCTTGGTTAACGGATCACGAGCACCGAGCACGGCGCATGGGTCGCGATGCGGGAGGCGACGCTGCCGATCAGGAAGCGTTGCAGCCCCTTTTTCCCCTGATGCCCGACCACGACGAGGTCGATGGCCTTGTTCTTGGCGTGGGCGATGATCAGGTCCGCCGGTGAAACGCCCTGTTCGACGATGACTTCCGCTTCTATGCCTGCAGCCTTGGCTTCTGCGGCGTATTTTTGCGCGTCGGCCTTGGTCGCTTCTAAGACCTTTTGCGTGACGGACTCGACGTCGAGATAGTCCCCGATGTCGAAGTAGTCCTCGGCCACCGTCATGATGGACAAGGACGCGTCCAGTTTCTTGGCCATGGCGATGGCCTTTTCGAGCACCGTCCCGGCGAACTTCGATTGATCCAGAGCCACGAGCATCTTCATGTACCCACCTCCTTGAGTCGCGGTTATTCGCGTTTTGGCGCATGTGAACGCGCAGTCTTGAGCAAGGGGCGTGCCGGCGCAATTATCTCTCTGTTTTAAAAGTATTTTCAACTTTCGTGAAAAAAAGCGCTTGACAACGCGCATGAGGTTTTGCGCATTACAAGCGCCAGAACGGAGTGATCGCGCCATTCCCGCAACAGGGTTCCGGCCCGTGGAGGACGCATGCTCAATCTCTTTCGGCGAAACCATCGCGCCGAGGTTTCGGACCTCTATGCCGAGGGGCTCTCCCAGTGGAGCATCCGCAAGAAGCTGCTCGTGTTCCTCGTGCCCGCCGCGGTCTGCATCCTCATGGCCACGGGTTTGATCCTCAATATCTTTTCGAATTATTACATCGAACTGGCCATCGGCCGCAGTTCCCTCATCCTGACGCTGGCCCAGGCGCGGGAGGTGGAGAGCCTGCTCGAAGGCTGCCGCGAAGATATCCTGTCCCTGGCCTACCGGCCCGTCACGCGGGAGCGTTTGCGCGATTTCATGGAGGCCTCGGCCGCGGCAAGGGGGGCGCTCTACGCGGAGGCCGTCTTTGTCGGGGAGGACTACGAGCGCCAGTTCGCCTTCATCCGCACCGACGAAGGCGTGGAGGAGGTGCCGGCGGACGTGGCCAACAAGGCCCGCAACAGCCCGTTCGTGGTCTCGCGCAAGGCCCTGGAGAGCGCGCCGGGCCAGGTCTCCCTGTCCGATCTGACCGAGGTCTACTACCAGCCCACGGGGTTCGGCGTGGCCCCGCGCCAGCGCAGCCTGTCCGTGCTGCGCCTGTCCACGCCCGTGGCGGCGCCCGGCGGCGGCGTCTCCGGCTACCTGATCCTGTCCGTGGACGCCCGGGCCGTGCGCAACGTGCTGTCGCTCTACAATTCCAACCGCTCGCCGCTTCTGGGTTTCAGCCGCACCACGGAAAACCGCCAGAGCATCTTCGTGGACGAGCGGGGCTGGATGCTCTTCCAGTCCGAGAACGTGGACGAGCCCGCACGGCCGCTGTCCGTGGAGGAGGTCAAGAGCAACCTGTCCGGCGACCACGGCAAGCCGGGTTACGACGGCGCGTTCCGGCCCGGGCCGCGCCACGAAGCCTTCTGGCGCATCCTCACCGCCCTGCAGCAGGGGCGTTCCGGCATGGAGCGCAGCGAGCCGGACTTCGGGCCGCCCAAGCTCGCCTCCAGCGAGGATTTCGTCGGCTACGCGCCGGTGCGTTTCAAGGAGTCCGGGGCGAGCGAGGCCCTGGTCGTCGGCGGCATCATCTTCGTGGACCGCAGCCTCCTGCCCCGGGCGGCGGAATTCGGCCAGATCAACATCATGTTCCTGACCACGCTCGGGGCCATCGTCTCCCTGGCCGCGCTCATCGTTGTCCTCGCCGGCTTCATCACCAAGCCCCTGGCGCGACTGGCCGAAGCCGTGCGGCAGATGCGCCACGAGGGGCACCTCCATGAACTCGACCTGCCCGACAGCGACCTCGAATCAGCCTCGCTCAAGCGCTCCATCAACCGGCTCATCGCCGCGGTACTTTCCAAGGAAATGGAGTTGAAAGTCCGGGACGAACGCCTGCGTTCGGTTCGCGCCAAGGAAAAAGTCCCGCTGATCGCGCCAAGATCGCGCAAAGGGTTGGACGGAGAGAAACTCGAGGACCTCGTGGGCGAGGGCCCGGCCATGCTGCGGCTGCTCGAACGCCTGCGCAAGGTCGCGGCCACGGACGCCGACGTGCTCGTCATCGGCGAGACCGGCACGGGCAAGGAACTCACGGCCGAGGCCATCCACCGCCTGAGCGCGCGCGCGCCCATGCCGTTTATTTCCATCAACTGCGGGGCGCTGGACGAAAACCTGCTCATGGACGCCCTGTTCGGCCACGTCAAAGGCGCGTTTTCCGAGGCCAAAAGCGACCGCAAGGGCGCGTTTCTGGCCGCGGACGGCGGCACGCTGCTGCTCGACGAGATCGGCAACGCCTCGCCGCGCGTGCAGCAGGCGCTGTTGCGCGCCCTGTCCGTGCGGCGCATCAGCCCGCTCGGCAGCGACGAGGAAACGGCCTTCGACGCCCGGGTCATCGCCGCCACCAACGTCAACCTCAAGGAGCTCGTGGCCGCCGGGGAATTCCGCGAAGACCTCTATTACCGCTTGCAGGTCCTTTCCGTGTCCACGCCGTCGCTTCGCGAGCGCGCCGAGGACATTCCCGTGCTGTCGGGCTATTTCCTGCGTCTGGCCGCGCGGCGCATGGGCAAGGGGGAACTCAGCCTGTCGCGCGGCGCGCTCGACAAGCTGGAGGGCCATCCCTGGCCGGGCAACGTGCGGGA
>DQED01000302.1:11647-15078 GCA_003525525.1 Desulfovibrio sp. | reverse complement strand
GCCATGACCGCGCCGGCGTTGCCGAGCCCGGAGCCGCCGTAGGCCTTGGCGTCGCTGTTTAAAAGTTCCGTCCACAGGCCGGGGATAGGCACGCCGATGCGGTAGCCCTCGCGGGGCACGGGCGTGAAGTTGAGCGCCACGAGCACCACGTCGTCATGCCGCTTGCCGCGGCGCAGGAAGGCCAGCACGCTGGCCTCGGCGTCGCGGTAGTCGATCCACTCGAAGCCCTCGGCCTTGAAATCGCGCTCGTGCAGGGCCGTCTGCGTGCGGTAGAGGTGGTTGAGGTCCGCCACCCACTGCAGCACGCCCTGGTGCGGCGGCGAGTCGAGCAGCTCCCATTGCAGTTCGGCGTCGTGGTTCCATTCCTGCCATTGGCCGAACTCGCCGCCCATGAAAAGCAGCTTCTTGCCGGGATGGCCGAACATGTAGCCGTAGAGCAGGCGCAGATTGGCGAACCGCCGCCAGTCGTCGCCCGGCATTTTCCCGAGCAGGCTGCCCTTGCCGTAGACCACCTCGTCGTGGGACAGCGCCAGCACGAAGTTTTCCGAAAACGCGTACCAGATGCTGAACGTCAGCTCGCCGTGATGGTATTTGCGGAAAATGGGATCGCGGGAGAAGTAGCGCAGCGTGTCGTGCATCCAGCCCATGTTCCACTTCATGCCGAACCCGAGCCCGCCGAGATAGGGCGGCCGCGAAACCATGGGCCAGGACGTCGATTCCTCGGCCATGGTTTCCGCGCCGGGGAAACGGGTGTAGACCATTTCGTTGAGACGGCGCAGGAACTCGATGCTTTCGATGTTCTCGCGACCGCCGTGGGCATTGGGAATCCACTCCCCCTCGCGCCGGGAATAGTCGAGGTAGAGCATGGACGCCACGGCGTCCACGCGCAAGGCGTCCACGTGGTAGCGCGAGAGCCAGAACAGCGCGCTCGAGATGAGGAACGCGCGCACTTCGTAGCGGCCGGTGTTGAAGATGTAGCAGTTCCAGTCCGGATGGTAGCCGCGCTTGGGATCGGCGTGCTCGTAGAGGTGCGTGCCGTCGAAAAAGGACAGGCCGTGCCCGTCCGTGGGGAAATGGGACGGCACCCAGTCGAGAACCACGCCGATGCCGTTTTGGTGCAGGCGGTCGATGAGCGCCATGAACTGCTGCGGCGTGCCGAAACGGCTCGTGGGGGCGAAATACCCGAGCGTCTGGTAGCCCCAGGAGCCGAAAAAGGGATGCTCCATGATGGGCAGGAATTCCACATGGGAAAACCCGGAACGCAGCACGTGCTCGGTCAGCCGGTCGGCCATCTCGACATAGGACAGGGAACGGTAGCGGTCCTCGTGCACGCGCATGAAGGAACCGAAATGGACTTCGTAGATGGAAACCGGCGCGGAAAAGCCGTTTTTCTCGTGGCGCGAGGCCATCCACGGGGCGTCGTTCCAGTCGTAGCCGAGATCCCAGACGATGGAGGCCGTGCTCGGCGAAGTCTCCCAGTAGAACGCGTACGGGTCGCCCTTGTCCGCCCGGTAATCGCCCACGGCCGAATGGATGTGGTACTTGTAGTGCGCGCCGTTGCCGAGCCCCGGCACGAAGCATTCGTAGATGCCCGAGGCGTCCTGGCGCACGGCCAGGGGATGGCGGCCGGGATCCCAGCCGTTGAAGTCGCCGACCACGGAGACGGCCTTGGCGTTGGGCGCCCAGACCGCGAAATGCACGCCGGGTTCGTCCTCCACGGTCATGGCCCGGGAGCCGAGCTTGTCGTGCAGGTCGAAATGGTTGCCCTGCTTGAAAAGATAGACATCGTGCTCGGTGAACCGCGACACGTCGTGGCGGGGAGACTTGGCGTCCCACATGATTGCGCGCTCCTCCATGAAAACGGATGCCGCCTGCGGGCGGTTTTTGGGAACCTCTTGTAATCAAAAGAAGCTGTGCGGGCAAACGGCGGGTCAGTCGAAAGAGAGCGCAAGCCCCACGCCGACCTCGTGCACCGGAAGCCCCGCCGCCAGGGCCATCGTGGCGGCAAATCCCGTGCAATGGCAGGGATACAGGGCCGAAACCCCGGCATCGGCCAGCCAGTCGGTCACGGCCATGATCCGGTCCTCGGAAGCGTCGAGAAGATGCAGGCCGCCCACGATGGCCGCCACCCGGGACTCGCCCGTGACCTCGCGGGCATGGGCCACGATGTTGCAGATGCCGGCATGGGAACAGCCCGTGACGATGACCAGCCCATCCTCGCCCAGATAGGCCAGCGCGGTGTCGTCGGGCAGCGTGTCCGGCACGGCCCCGGCCGGCGTCAGGCGCACGCCCATGGGGGGCGTGGCCTCGAAGGGGAACTGCCGCGGAATCTCCCCCAAAAAAAACAGCCAGTCCGTGAGCCGCAGCGGCTCGCGCGTCAGCCGGAACGTGAAATGGTCGCCAAGCGTCGCCTCGGACACCATGGAGCCGATGTTCATGCCGTTTAGGCGCCGGGTCGCGAACGCCTCGGGATGGGCCACCAGAAGCGGCCGGCCGGGCGTGCGGCCCTCCAGGGCGCGCACCGTGAAATGCGTCACCAGATGCGCCAAGCCCCAGGTGTGGTCCAGATGGCCGTGCGAAAGCGCCACGACGTCCGCCGCGCCGAGATCGATGCCCATCCGGGCCGCGTTGGCGCAAACCACGTCGGAAAAGCCGCAGTCGAACAACACCCGGCTGCCGCCGTCGCGCAGCAAAAAGGAAAGTCCCGCCTCGCCCAGCAGGTAGCGGTCGGTCAGGGTGTTGTTGTCCACCAATACGGTCAGGCGCATTGTCACCCTGTGGTCATACAAAGGAAAAAAGTCAAGGAAATCCTGGACAAAGCGTGACGATTCAGGCAGGAAAAATGTACTATTTCCTGTCGCGCCAGGGGGAAGCCATGAAAAAGTCCATTGCCCACGCACTCGGTCTGCTGTTGCTGCTCGCGACACTGGTCGTCGGTTGCAGCGTGTCCATCGACCTCACACCGCCGCCGCCGGCCGGCTACGTCCGCGTCGTGGGCGCGGATTCGGTCAACGTGCGCGCCTGCCCCTCGCCCAACTGCGAAGTGCGCACCGTCGTCTACCGCGGCCAGGCGTTGCGGGTCTACGAATACCAGAACGGCTGGGCCCGCATCGTCGTGTCCGACTCCGGCGTGCCCGGCTGGATGGACGCCCGCTATCTGCGCATGCCTTAGTCGGGAAAAGAAAAGAGAGAAGAGAAAGATGCCTCCGGCGGCCGGGGGGGATCATCCCCCCCGGACCCCCTGGACGGGGGGAGAGGGAATGCACCGAGCGAGGAATGCATAAGGAGATTAGCAAGATGGGCAGAACGCTGACATTCAATATATTCCGGTACAACCCCGCGGACCCGGCCTCGTCGCCGCACATGGACCGCTTCACCCTGGACGAGACCGAGCGCATGACCCTTTTTATCGCGCTCAACCGCATCCGCGA
>DQED01000302.1:0-11600 GCA_003525525.1 Desulfovibrio sp. | reverse complement strand
ATGGTCATTAACGGCCGCCCGGGCCTGGCCTGCCACACCAAGACCAAGGACCTGCCGGACGAGATCACCCTCATGCCCCTGCCGGTCTTCAAGCTGGTCGGCGACCTCTCCGTCGATACCGGCACCTGGTTCCGGGGCATGTACCAGAAGGTGGAATCCTGGGTGCACACCGACAAGGTCTTCGACCCCAAGGCCCAGGAAGAACGCATGGACAACGCCCTGGCCGAGCAGATCTACGAGCTCGACCGCTGCATCGAATGCGGCTGCTGCGTCGCCGCCTGCGGCACGGCGCTCATGCGCGAGGACTTCCTCGGCGCGGTGGCCCTCAATCGCCTCGCCCGCTTCATCCTCGACCCGCGCGACCAGCGCACCGAGAAGGACTACTTCGACGTGGTCGGCACCGACGAGGGCATCTTCGGCTGCATGGGCCTTTTAGCCTGCGAGGACGTCTGCCCCAAGGAGATCCCGCTCCAGGAACAGCTCGGCAAGCTGCGCCGCAAGATGGCCCTGGCCGCCGTCAAAAACATCCTGCCCAAGTTCCTCAAAAAGGACTTCTAGCATGAAGACGATCCAGGCATCCGATATCATAGAAGCCGTGGCCGGCATGTGCATCGCGGCCAACCACGAGCTTCCCGCCGACGTCCAGGCCGCCTTCGAGGCCGGAAGCGCCGCCGAGCAAGCCCCGGCGGCCAAGGAGATCTTCCGCCAGTTGCTGGAAAACTCCGAACTCTCCCGCACCACCAACCTGCCGCTGTGCCAGGACACCGGGCTCGGCGTCTTCTTCGTCGAAGTCGGCGAAGACGTGCAGGTGGCAGGCGGCAGCCTCAGGCAGGCCATCAACGACGGCATGGTCAAGGGCTACAAGGACGGCTACCTGCGCAAGTCCTCCTGCGACCCCTTCACGCGCAAAAATACCGGCGACAACTCCCCGGCCATCATCCACTTCGACGTCGTGCCCGGGGACGCGCTCAAGATCTGCATGATGGCCAAGGGCGGCGGTTCCGAGAACATGTCGCGCGTGACCATGCTCGCCCCGGCCCAGGGCTGGAAGGGCATCAAGGAGTTCGTGGTGGGAAGGGTGGCCGAGGCCGGCCCCAACCCCTGCCCGCCGACCATCGTCGGCGTCGGCATCGGCGGCAACTTCGAACTCGCGGCCATCAACTCCAAAAAGGCCCTCATGCGCGCCCTCGACGACCGGCATCCCGATCCCGAGATTGCCAAGCTCGAGGACGAGCTGCTCGAAGCGATCAACAACCTGGGCATCGGCCCCATGGGCCTTGGCGGCAAGACCACGAGCCTTGGCGTCAAGATCATGGTCGCGCCCTGTCACCTGGCGAGCCTGCCCCTTGCCGTCAACATCCAGTGCCACAGCGCCCGCCACAAGGAGGTCATCTTCTAATGGCCGAATACCATCTGACCACCCCGCTTTCCGACGCGGATGCGGAGCAGCTCAAATCCGGCGACGTGGTCTTCATCTCGGGCCACATCTACACGGCCCGCGACGCCGCCCACAAGCGTCTCGTGGAGGCCCTTGACGCCGGAAACGCCCTGCCCTTTGACCTGAAAGGCGCGCTCATCTACTATGTCGGTCCCTCCCCCGCGCCTCCGGGGCGTCCCATTGGCGCGGCCGGACCCACCACCAGCTACCGTATGGACACCTATGCTCCCAGGCTGCACTCCCTGGGGCTCAAGGGTTCCATCGGCAAGGGCAAGCGCAACGACGCCGTCAAGGCGGCGCTGCGCGAGCACAAGGCGGTGTATCTGGGGGCCACGGGCGGCGCCGGCGCACTGCTTTCCCAGCGCATCACCGACGCCAGGGTCATCGCCTACGAGGACCTCGGCCCAGAGGCCATACGGGAGTTGACGGTCAAGGACTTCCCGCTTCTGGTCATAAACGACTGTCATGGCGGGGAGCTGTACGTGAAGCCAAACCTCGGCTAAGTCGCGCCGTTTCGGCGCGCAGCGGAGCACCTGTCATGTCAAGCCGCATCCTGCGCAAACGAAGGCTCATCCCGGGCCAGACCACGGAGTTGGTCATCGAAGCCCCGCACATCGCCGCCAAGGCGAAGCCGGGCAACTTCGTGATCCTGCGTGTCTGGGAAGACGGGGAACGCATTCCCCTGACCATCGCCGACGCGGACACGTCGGCCGGCAGCATCACCCTGGTGTACCTCATCATGGGCAAGACCACCGCCCATCTGGACACCCTGGAAGCCGGCGACGCGATCCTCGACGTGTGCGGTCCGCTGGGACGGCCCACCGAGATCCACAAGCTCTCCGGGCCCGTCATCTGCGTCGGCGGCGGCACCGGGATCGCCGCCATGCACCACATCGCCAAGGGCCATCACCTGGCCGGCAACCATGTGGTGACCATCATCGGCGCGCGCTGCGAGGATTTGCTGCTGTTTCGCGACGAACTGTGCTCCTTCTGTCCCGAGGTCCTCATCAGCACCAACGACGGCAGCTGCGGCCGCAAGGGGTTCGTCACGGACCTCCTGGTCGAGCGCCTGACGCAGGACAAGACCGTGGCCGAAGTGGTGGCCATCGGCCCCGTGCCCATGATGCGGGCCGTGGCCGAGGCCACCCGGCCGTTCGGGGTCAAGACCACGGTCAGCCTCAACTCGATCATGGTCGACGGCATCGGCATGTGCGGCGCGTGCCGGGTGGGCGTGGGCGGCGAGACGAAATTCGCCTGCGTGGACGGCCCGGAATTCGACGGCCACTTGGTGGACTTCGACGGCCTTGCGGCAAGGCTTACGTCCTTCAAGGAACAAGAACGCATCTCTTACGAGGAGTTCAGGAAAAGCCATGTCTGCCAATGCTCCAAGTAAGAAAGCGAAGGCCCCCCGCACCGCCATGCCGGAACAGGACCCCAAGGTCCGCGCGCGCAACTTCGAGGAAGTGGCCCTCGGCTACACGGCCGACATGGCCGCGGCCGAGGCGGCGCGCTGCCTGCAATGCAAGAAACCCGCCTGCCGCAAGGGCTGCCCCGTGGAGATCGACATCCCGGGGTTCATCAAACAGATTGCGGCCGGCGACCACGACGCCGCCTACGCGGTATTGCGCGAAACCAACTCCCTGCCCGCGGTCTGCGGCCGGGTCTGTCCCCAGGAAAACCAGTGCGAGGGTTCCTGCATCCTCGGCAAGAAGGGCGAGCCCGTGGCCATCGGCCGCCTGGAGCGGTTCGTGGCCGACACCTACCTGGCCAAGTCCGCCTGCGACACCGTCACCGGCGGGCCGGCCTGCGCCATGGCCCGCGACGACCTGAAGGTCGCCTGCATCGGCTCGGGACCGTCGAGCCTCACCTGCGCCGGCTACCTGGCCGCGCGCGGCATCCCGGTCACGGTGTTCGAGGCCTTGCACGAAGTCGGCGGCGTCCTCGTCTACGGCATCCCGGAGTTCCGGCTGCCCAAGGCCGTGGTGCGCCAGGAAGTCGACGCCATGAAGGCGCTTGGTGTGGAATTTCGCACCAACTGGGTCGGCGGCAAGACCATCACCGTGCCGGAACTGCTGGAAGCGGGCTACAATGCCGTCTTCATCGGCGTCGGGGCCGGGCTGCCGCGTTTTCTCGGCATCCCCGGCGAGAACCTGATCGGCGTGTTCTCGGCCAACGAGTACCTGACGCGCGTCAACCTGGGCCGGGCCTACAAGTTCCCGGCCGCCGACACCCCGACCTTCCCGGCCAGGCACGTCGTCGTCTTCGGCGGCGGCAACGTGGCCATGGATTCGGCCCGCACGGCCATGCGCCTGGGCGCGGAAAAGGTGTCGCTCGCCTACCGGCGCACGGAACACGAGATGCCCTGCCGGCTGGAGGAACTCCACCACGCCAAGGAGGAAGGGCTCGAGATCCTGTGCTTAAACGCCCCCCTGGAATTTATCGGGGACGAAAACGGCCGGCTCAAGCAGATCGTGATGCAGAAAATGATGCTCGGCGAGCCCGACGCCTCCGGGCGTTGCGCGCCCGTGGCCTGCCAGGGCGACACCTGCGTCCTTGACGCCGACATGGCCATCGTGGCCGTCGGCACCGGGGCCAATCCGCTCATCAGCCAGACCACGCCGGGCCTGGAAACGTACCGCCGCGGCTACATCGTCGCCGATGCCGCCACGGGCGAAACCTCGATTCCCAATGTATTCGCCGGCGGCGACATCGTCACCGGCGCGGCCACGGTCATTTCGGCCATGGGCGCCGGCCGCCGCGCGGCCAAAGCCATCGCCGAACGCCTGCTCGGCGCGGCCGCGGCCGACCCGCCCTCGGCCCAAACGGCGGGTGATCCCGCCGGCGCATAGAGCACAACCCAACACGAGGAGACCACACATGGCCCTTTTCACCAAGGAAGAAGCGCTCAAGTATCATTCCGTCTGGCGCACCGGCAAACTGGAGTCCGTGCCGATCAAGCCTTGCCGCAACCAGAAGGACCTCTCCCTGGCCTATTCCCCGGGTGTGGCCCAGGCGTGCCTCGAGATCGCCGCCGATCCGGAAAATGTGTGGAAGTACACCAACCGGGGCAACCTGGTGGCCGTGGTCTCCAACGGCACGGCCGTCCTTGGCCTTGGCAACATCGGCCCCAAGGCCGGCAAGCCGGTCATGGAAGGCAAGGGCGTGCTGTTTAAGATCTTCGCCGACATCGACGTCTACGACATCAACCTCGACACCAAAGACCCGGAGAAGGTCATCGAGACGGTCAAACTGCTCGAGCCGACCTTCGGCGCCATCAACCTCGAGGACATCAAGGCCCCCGAGTGCTTCGAGATCGAGCAGCGCCTGATCGAAATGATGGACATCCCGGTCTTCCACGACGACCAGCACGGCACGGCCATCATCTCCGGCGCGGGCATCCTGAACGCCGTGGAAATCGCCGGCAAGAAGATCGAGGATCTCAAGATCGTGGTCTCCGGCGCGGGCGCGGCGGCCATCGCCTGCTCCAAGTTCTACGTCGCCCTGGGCGTCGATCCGGCCAACATCGCCATGTTCGACTCCAAGGGCCATATCAACACCGGCCGCACCGGCCTGCACCCGACCAAGGCCCAGTTCGCCCAGAAGCACGCCTTCGGCTCCCTGGCCGAGGCGTTCAAGGACGCCGACGTGTTCCTGGGCCTGTCCAAGAAGGGCCTCGTGTCCCCGGACATGGTCAAGAGCATGGCCAAAAGCCCGATCATCTTCGCCATGGCCAACCCCGATCCGGAGATCGGCTACTACGAGGCCAAGGAAGCCCGTCCCGACGCCATCATGGGCACCGGCCGCTCGGACTTCCCCAACCAGGTCAACAACGTCTCCGGCTTCCCGTTCATCTTCCGCGGCGCCCTCGACGTCGGCTCCAAGAAGATCAACGAGGAGATGAAGCTGGCCGCGGCCAAGTCCCTGGCCGCGCTGGCCAAGGAGCCGGTGCCGTCCGAGGTCATGGACATGTACGGCGAAAAGGACGTGCAGTTCGGCATCGACTACATCATCCCCAAGGCCCTGGACTTCCGCATGCTCGAATGGGAGGCCCCGGCCGTGGCCAAGGCCGCCATGGACACCGGCGTGGCCAAGCACGCCATCGATCTGGAACAGTACAAGAAGGACCTGCGCGCCCGCATCGACGCCTCGCACAAGCGCATCGACGCCTACGTCGCGACCTACAACTACGATTTCTAACCGCGACGCCGCTACGCGGTCAGAAAGGATGTCCCGGCGCGTTCTCCCGCGCCGGGGCGTCCGCCTCGCGCCCCGTCCCAGACCGGGTTCCCCGTCCCCGCCGCGCCATCGTTGCCGCACCTGCCGTCCCGCTTGCATTCCCGGCAACCGCCCGCCATGCCGCCCCCCCGGAGCTTTTCGACGTCCGCTGCCCCAGAAGCGAACCCCGGACTCCCGCCTGCAGCAGCCCTGTAGAGGTTCCCCGGCATGTCGCAACCGGGGCATGCCCTTTGCAGGAGTTTGCGCAACGACACAGAGTAAGGGAGTTTTTTACCTATGTCCGACGCCAGCCTGCGCATCGATCTTTCCTCCGTACGTCCCATAAACGCCACACTCAAAGCGGTGCCGATTTCCGAAGCGCCCGAAGACCTCTTTCAACAGATCATGACCGCGAAAAAGGAAATGCTCGAACTGGATTATTCCCGCCATCCGGACACTTCGCGCAATCCGACCTATGCGAAATACGCTACCGTCGTCGCGAACGGAAAGGTTGTCGCTACAATCGACAATCACGGCTTCGTCGAGACCTCGAACGCGATGGGGGACGTCTGCGCCGACGCCATCGAAAACGCCGACGCCAGCGCCGGCGTGACCAGCGGCCCGTTGCTCGCCCAGGCGCGGGCGGAAAAAATCGCCGCAGCCGTGCACGGGTCCATCGTCAGAGCGCCGACGGCGATGTCGCAGAGCGCGTTCAACGCCGTTCCCCAGCCCAAAGTGACGGTCGATGACGCGGCGATGCGAAGGGATCCGCGGTATGCGGAACTCGAACAGCTCAACCAGGCCCGCGCCGTATTTCTCGCGCAGCAGATGGCGCAAGGCGGGGGCAACGCGTAGCGCGGCGTCCGGGAAAGCGGCTCAGTCGAAATCCGCCAGCAGCGCGCCGACGTGCACCCGGTCGAAGAGCACGGTGCTGGCGTACTTGTTGCGCAGCCGCCAGACCGCGCCCTGGAGCTGGTCGGAGTTGATGCCGTTTCGAAGGGCCGTATAGGCTTCGATGAAGGCCGCGAGGCTGTCGCAGACCTTGAGCAGTTCGCCGTCCTTGGGGTCGAGCGCGTCCAGGTTGCAGCGATCGTGGAGCTCCTGCGGGCTCACGCGCCGCGCACCGCCCGCCTCGCGCACGGATTCGTGGAATTCCGAGCCCACGTCCATGCCGAGCAGGTAGCCGAGTCGGTCGGCGAGGTCGGCGCAGCCGCCGCGGCGCAGCACGGAAAAGACGCGCCGCTCCAGTTCCGCCTGCTCGTATGCCTTGATCATGCCGCCCAGGGGGGCCACGGACTGCTTGACCGGCGAGATGATGTCGCGGGTGAGCAGCTCCGGCATGTCGTGAACGAGGCCGGCGAAGAAGTTGTTGAGCCGGCGCGCCGGGCAGGCGTCCACGGCCAGGCTGAAGAAGTAGGCGTAGGCCCCGACCAGGAACATGTGCCCGAGCACGGAGGTTTCCGGGATGCGCGGCGTCTGGGACCAGCGGGTCTGGAAGCGCAGTTGCCCGAGGAGCCTTGCGAAATGCCCGAGCGCGGTCTTTTTGCCCGCGAAAAGCCCGTCGGCCAGGTCCGGC
Source organism: Desulfovibrio sp. (assembly GCA_003525525.1). GTDB lineage: Bacteria > Desulfobacterota > Desulfovibrionia > Desulfovibrionales > Desulfovibrionaceae > Solidesulfovibrio. Next base: position 4,371 of record DQED01000302.1, on the reverse strand, counting down.
ACGCCGGAAAGGTCCGCGAACCGGGCCAGCCCGCCGGTAAACGACGACTCGATGTCGAGCAGTTCGTCGTCCCAGGGATTGTCGCGCTTTATAAGCGAATATTCCCAGCCGCTGGCGTAGAGGTGGGCGGCGTCGAGGATGCGCCGCGCCGGGGCGTCGGATTCGGGCACGGCGAGATAGGCCGCAAGCCGGCCCCAGAGGTCGTCGCCGAGTTCGCGCACGCGCGGTTCGAGCTGCCCGAGCACCCAGGCCGTCAATTGCGCGTAATGGTCGGGATTGGCCTTGATCTTGTAGAAAACCGGCGGCTTGATGTCGGTGATGACCAGCCGGTAGAGGTATTCGAACAGTCCCCCTTCGACGATCTCGAGCCCCAGCGCCAGTTTTTCGGGCTGGCTCAGATGGACGCTGTTGCGCTCGTAGAGCATCCAGGCGACCATCATCTTGTGGGCCTGCTTGTCCACCTCCACGAGGTCCATGGAGCGGTGCTTGTCGTTCCAGCGTTTCATGAAGGAACCGGCGAAGAGCAGTTGGAGAAGGCTTTTGCGAACGCTGACCATGAAGGCTCCCGGGAATACGGCGTGCAGGCAGTCTAGCCCGCCGCGCGGCCGCGGGCAACCTCCCCGCGCGCCCGCGCCTTGACGGCGGGGGTGTGGGCGGGCATAGAGTCCGCGAGCGGCCGCCCTGGCGTTCCCGCCGGAAAAAAGTCTTGACAACCATCCCCGCGCCGCTTACACAATTCGTCTTTCGAGCAACTCAGAGGAGCCGTCATGAAAACGTTTAGCCCGACGCCCAAAGATATTACCCGCAACTGGTTCGTGGTCGACGCCTCGGACAAGATCCTGGGCCGCCTGGCCACGGCCGTGGCCGTGCGCCTGCGCGGCAAGCACAAGGCGGAATTCTGTCCCCATCTGGACACCGGCGACTGCATCGTCGTTGTCAACGCCGCCAAGGTGCTCACCACCGGCCGCAAGCTGGACCAGAAGAAATACTATCGTCATTCCGGGTGGATCGGCGGCCTCAAGGAAACCACCCTGCGCGACATGCTGGCGAAGAAGCCCGAAGACGTCATCCGCAAGGCCGTGCGCGGCATGCTGCCGAAAAACCGTCTCGGCCGGGCCATGCTCAAAAAGCTCAAGGTCTATGCCGGCGAGGCCCACCCCCACGAGGCTCAGAAGCCTGAAACCCTCGACGTGTAACCCGCCACGCGGAGACAAACGATGAGCGACGAATTCTACTACGGCACCGGACGCCGCAAGTCCGCCGTGGCCCGCACCCGCCTGTACAAGGGCAATGGCCGCATCCTGGTCAACGACCGTCCTTTCGAGGAATATTTCCCCCGTCCCACCCTGCTCTCCATCGTGCGCCAGGCCCTGGTGCTGGCCAAGCTCGACGGCCGGGTGGACGTGAAGGTCAACGTCGCCGGCGGCGGCATGACCGGCCAGGCCGAGGCCGTGCGCCACGGCATCTCCCGCGCCCTGTGCTCCCTCGACCCGGAGCTGCGCGGCGTGCTCAAAAAAGCCGGCCTGCTCACCCGCGACTCCCGCGAGAAGGAACGCAAGAAGTACGGCCAGCGCGGCGCACGCGCCCGCTTCCAGTACTCGAAGCGTTAATCCGCGAGAGCACTGCAAGACCATCAGGGCGGAGCCGCTTTTGCGGTTCCGCCTTTTGTCGTTGGCGCATTTTCCGCCGGGAAAAGCGACGTCCCCTTCAACGCCGCGCGACATCTACGAGCACCGCCATGACCAGACAAGAAGCCGAACAAACCGCTTTCGAGTTGATGGCAACCGGTTACAACTGCGCCGAAAGCATGCTGCGCACGGCTGTCGCGCATTTGGCGATCGCCGCCGACGGAGGCTGGCTGCGCATGGCCACCTGCTTCGGCGGCGGCGTCGGGCGTTCGCACGCGGAGCTGTGCGGCGCGCTTTCCGGCGGCATCATGGCCCTGGGGCTCGCCTACGGGCGCGACGCCGTGGAGACGTCCCCGTATGCGGGCCTTGACCTGGCCGCCGAGTTCCGCAACCGTTTCCGGCAGCGTTTCGGCGCGAGCTGCTGCCGCGAAGTGCTGGACCGCCTCGGTCCGCAAGAGAACTGGGCCGCCTGCAAACGCCTCGTGGCCGACGCCGCGGGCCTGCTGCACGCGCTTCTCGAGGAGCAACGCGCCAAAGGCGGACGCTGACCGCCCGTCCGCGTCTTTTCCTTGTCCGGGCGGCGCTCGGCCCGTAAGAAAGCCTTGGCGAACGGCGGCATCCGCCCCGCTCGCCCCCCTTGTTCCCAGCACGCACGGAGTACGCCATGGCCGAGCACAAGCCCGCCCCCAAGCTCGTTTTCGCCGACGACGACGGCAACATCTACGACCACCCGGAGCTCGAAATGCTCGTGCGCCGGGGCGACAGGCTCGAACCGCCGCGCCCGGACGAGATCATCCCCCTGCCGCCGGAAAGCGAGCTGTTCCTGCTCCCCGGCCGCGACGCCCTGGGTTTCGACCCCGAATCCGGGGAGATCGAACGCCTCGAGGACCGGGCCGTGGCCGCGTTCGTCTGTCCGGGGCACACGCTTTCGGCCACGGCGGCCTACGCGACCCATCCGGGCGCGCCGGTGCTGCCGCTTTTCGCCTACGGCGCGGTGGGCTTTTCCGGGGACCGCTTCGTCGTGGCCGCAGCCAAGGTGGACGAGGACCGGCGGCAGGTATTTACCGGCGTCGCCAAGGACCGCATCGTCAAGGGCGCGCGGGCGCTGCGCAGCAAATACCCGAAAAACCGCCTCATCGAGCACCTGTCGGGCTGCGCGCTGACCTCGTGCTGCCCGGCGGCGCGAAACCTGGCGCTCGGGCGCTTCGAAGCGCCGCTGCCCACCTCGCGCGCCTGCAACGCCCGCTGCATCGGCTGCCTGTCGCTCCAGGACCCGTCCTCGGGCTTTCCCTCGACCCAGAACCGCATCGCCTTTCGCCCCACGGCCCAGGAGATCGTCGAGGTCATGGCCGAGCACGGCCGCCACGAGGCGCGGCCGGTCTTCTCTTTCGGCCAGGGCTGCGAGGGCGAGCCGCTGACGGAAATCCGCGTCATCAGCGACGCCGTGGCGCGCTTTCGCAAAAACGGCGGCAAGGGCACGGTCAACGTCAACACCAACGCGAGCCTGCCCGACGCCGTGGAGGCCTTTGCCGCCTCCGGCGGCACCTCCATCCGCGCGAGCCTCTCGAGCGCCGATCCGGACCTGTACGCGGCCTACTACCGGCCCCAGGGCTACGCCTTCGCCGACGTGCGCGAGAGCCTCGCCCGGGCGCGCGCGGCCGGGCTTTTCATCTCGCTCAATTTCCTCTTTTTCCCGGGCGTGTCGGACACGGAGGCGGAGCTTGCGGCCCTTGGCGAACTGATCACCGCGTACCGCGTGGATTTCGTGCAGCTGCGCAACCTGAACCTGGACCCGGAGCTGTACCTTTCCGTGGCCCGGGGCAGCGGCGCGCTGGCCGATCCGGCCCGCCACGCCTCCATGGGCTTCAGGAACTTCCGCAAGCGCCTGCGCAAGGCCTGCCCCTGGCTGCGCTTCGGCTATTTCAACCCCGTGGTGGAGACGCCGCCCGCCGCTTCCTGATCCGACGATCAGACTCCCGAATACACGCGAAAGGCCCGACGACACGCTGTCGCCGGGCCTTGTTTCATTCTACGGGAGGCGTGCGGCCCTTCCGGTTCCAGTCCCGCAACAGCGGCAGGACGCGCAAATCGTCTATCCGGCCCGCGCCACCACGAATCCCAGTTTTTCAAGGCCCTGGCGATCCGCGTCCGGCGCGCCGCCGGCCGTGGTCAGGTAGTCGCCGACCATGAGTCCGTCGGCCCCGGCGGCCATGGGCGCGAGCGACGCGTCCCGGCCGAACACCGTGGGCCGGCCGCCGCAGATGCGGATGTGGCGGTCGGGCAGCAGAAAGCGCAACAGGACGACGATGCGCCGGGCCTCGTCGCGGGAAAGCACGGGCCGGTCCGCCAGGGGCGTGCCCGCAATGGGGCTCAGGAAATTGACCGGCACGGAGAACACGCCGGCCTCGAGCAGGGTGAGCGCGAGGTCGGTGCGGTCGGCCCAGGATTCGCCCATGCCGAACAGCCCGCCGGAACAGACCGGAATGCCGCTCCTGCGGCAGGCGCGCAGCACCTCCAGGTTGTCCTCGAAGGCGCGGCTCGTGCAGATGGAGGGATAAAAAGCCCGCGAGGTCTCGAGGTTGTGGTGGTAGGCGGCGAGCCCGGCGGCCTTGAGCCGCGCCAACGCATCTTCCGAAAGCACGCCGAGCGACGCGTCCGCGGCCATGGGCAGGAGGGCGATGCCGGTAAGGGCCGTTGCGACGCTTTCGAGCTCCTCGTCCGGCAGGGCCTTGCCCGAGGCGAC
>DQED01000367.1 GCA_003525525.1 Desulfovibrio sp. | reverse complement strand
GCCAGGACGTAGACGGCGGTCTTGGTGGTAAAGGCGCTCATGAAGACCGCGCCGGTGACCGTGGCTTCGGGGTAGGCGTCGGGCAGCCAGGCGTGCAGGGGCACGAAGGCGGCGTTGACCAGGAAGCCGATCAGGATGATGTAGTCGAAGTAGCGGGCGGCGTCCGGAGCCACGGCAGTAAAGTCGAAGGTACCGATGGCGGCGTAGCGCAGGAGCAGGCCGGCCAGCAGGAACAGGCCGCCGAAGATGTGGAACAGGAAGTAGCGGAAGCCCGCAGCCGTGGCCTGCGGCGTGCCGCGCAGCCAGACCAGGAACACCGAGCCGATGCTCATGAGCTCCCAGAAGATAAACAGCGTCACGTAGTCCCCGGCGAAGACACAGCCGAACCCGCCGGCCACGTACAGACAGGCGGCCATGTGCTGGCCGCGGTCGGGCACGTGCAGGGCGTAGATGAAGCCGATCAGCGCCTGGATGGCGAAGACGTGGGCGAAGACCAGCGCCAGTGCGTCCACCCGGCCGAGCAGCAGCGTGTGGCCGAGGTAGGGGATGGCGGCGAGCTGGCGCGCGCCGTCTGGGCCGAGCGTCAGGGACACCACCGAGGCGATGGCCAGGACCGGCGGGGCGAGCAGCAGCCAGCGCCAGGTTTTATAGGTCTCGTTGGACAGGAAGGCCATGACCAGGGCCAGGGCCAGGAAGCCGATGGCCGGATGCCAGAAATGGATGCCCGTTATCTGTTCAAGACCGGCCATTGTCGTCCTCCGGGCGGGCAAGCATGGGGTAGACGATTTTTTTGAGCACCACGACCATCACCACGGTGGCGACCAGGGCGAAGATTTCCCAAAAGCCGGGCAGCCCTTCTCCGGCAAAATGGGGGTGGTGCGGCGTAATGAAAAGGTTCAAGACCACGCACAGGCCCAGAACGATGAAAAGCGCCTTTTTAAATCCCTGGGCATGTTCCCTGGCCCAGTCGAGCCAGGCCCCAAGCGACTGCGGTTCCCGCATGACGTCCTCCTTGCCTCCCGCCGGGCCAGCCTGCCTGCCCGGCAACCGTTACAATCCGTTGCGATCGTTCGCTTCCAAGCGCCCGGCCGGGGCCGGGCAGGCTAGAACTTGCCGAACGCGTCCACGAACGACGCGAAGATTTGCGGATAAAGGCCCAGGGCCACGGAGATGAACGCCGTGAGGCACAAGGGCACCACCATGACAAGCGGCGCTTCCTTGAAGTGGGAATGGTCCACCTCGGGAACCGGCGGCCGAAAAAAGGCCCGGTAGATGACGGGCACGAAGTAGCCGGCGTTGAGGAGCGTCGAGGCGAGCAGCGCCAGGAGCAGGATGTACTGGTGGATGCTGATGGCGCCGTTGGCCAGGTACCACTTGGTGACGAAGCCGCACACCGGGGGCACGCCGATCATGGACAGCGAGGCCACGGCGAACGCGCCGAAGGTGAACGGCAGCTTGCGGCCGAGGCCGTCCATGAGCGGGATCTTTTTCTGGTGCGTGGCCACGTAGATCGCGCCGGCCGCGAAGAAGAGCGTGATCTTGGCGAAGGCGTGGTGGGCAATGTGCAAAAGTCCGCCCTTGACGGCCAGGGGCGAGAGCATGGCCACGCCTATAATGATGTAGGAGAGCTGGCTGACCGTGGAATAGGCCAGCCGCGCCTTGAGGTCGTCCTTGGTCAGCGCGATGATCGAGGCCACGACGATGGTGAAGGCGGCGAGATAGGCGGTGATGAGCCCCAGTCCCAGGTTGGACAGCAGATCCACGCCGAAGCAGGAGAGCATGATGCGCGAGACGGAGAAGACGCCCGCCTTGACCACGGCCACGGCGTGCAGCAGGGCCGAGACCGGCGTCGGCGCGACCATGGCCGAGGGCAGCCAGTTGTGCAGCGGCATGATGGCGGCCTTGGCCAGGCCGAACAGGAACAGGAAGTAGGTGATGCGGACCAGGGTCGGATCGGCGCCGGGGGGGAACATGCCGTGGCTGATGTCGGCCAGGTTGAAGTCCAGGGTGCCGCACTGGACGTAGGTGAGGATCATGGCCGGCAGCAGGAACAGCTTGGAGGTGCCCATGAGGTAGACCAGGTACTTGCGCGCGCCGTGGTAGCCTTCGGCGTCCTGGTGGTGGGCGACCAGGGGATACGTGAAGACGGTGATGACTTCATAAAAAAGGTAGAGCGTGACGACGGTGCCGGAAAAGGCCACGCCGACCGCGCCGAAAATGGCTACGGCGAAGCAGAAGTAGTAGCGCGTCTGGGCGTGTTCCTTGAGCGAACGCATGTAGCCTATGTTGTAGCTCGTGGCAAAAAACCACAGGAACGTGGCCACGATGGCGAAGATGCACGAGAGCCCGTCCACGGCGAAGGTGATGGAGACGCCGGGGAAGAACGTGACGAGGTGGTAGGTCCAGACCGCGCCGTGAAGCACGGCCGGGACCATGGAGATCACGGAGGCGAAGGCCATGGCCGCGGCGACGAAGGACACGCCTTCGCGCAGGTCCTGGTTCTTGCGCAGCAGCCAAAGGGCAAAGGGGGCCAAAAAGGTAATGACAAGGGGTGCGAGCACCCGGGCACTTTCGATGGTTTGCGCAGCGACGGCCATGAACTACCCCTTGAGTTCGCTGGGGCCGTCGGACACGGCGTCCCCGAAGCGTTTGGAAACGACCAGGACGATGGCCAGCACGAGGGTGGCCTCGGCGGCGGCGAGTCCCATGACGAGCAGTGCGCCGAGCTGCCCGAGGACGGCGTCCATGGGCGTGAGCTGGGCGGCGGCCACGATGGACAGGCCCGCGCCGTTGAGCATCAGCTCCACGCCGATGAGCATGCCGATCAGCGTGCGCCGGGCGACCAGGGCGTAGAGCCCGAGACACAGCAGCAGCACGGCCACGACCTGATAGAGCACCAGCGGATTGTTCATGCCGCCCTCCGTTTTTCGAAAGCCAACAACACCGCGCCGGCCATGGCGGCCAGCAACACGACGGAAATGAGCTCGAACGCCAGGGTGTACGGCCCGAGCAGGCCTGCGCCGAGCTGGTCGGGGCTCACGTTCTTGGGCGTGGGGAATCCGGTCGCGCCGTAGACGGCGAGAAAGGGCACCAGGATGCCGGCCGGCACGAGGAAGGCGGGGATGGCCCGCATGATGCCACGCTCGCCCGGCCCTTCGGCCTCGGCTCCGTCCGCGGCGCGGGTGAGCATGATGGCGAAGAAGATGAGCACGGTGACGGCCCCGACATAGATGAGGATCTGCATCAGGGCGACGAATTCGGCCAGGAGCAGGAGGTAGAGCCCGGCCACGCCGAAGAGGGCCACGACAAGTCCGAGCATGGCCCGGACGAGGTTGGCCGCGGTGACGGCCAGGACGCCGCCGCCGAGGATGATGAGCACGTAGAGCGCGAAGGCGCATTGCCCAAGATAGACTTCATTCATAGACGCCACACTCCCCTTCTCCTCGCCATACAAGAAACTTACGCATCGCCTTTGCCCTCACTCCATCAACGGAATCGTCTTGCCGGAACCAGCGCCAGCAAGAAAATCTCTCACAAAATTTCGCATAGTAAAAATCAAACACAGACATCCACTACACAATCACACGATTACTACAGAGTCTTCCTGTGACAGTCTTCAAAATATTTAATTTTTTATTACATTCTTTTGACTTTGCATTCTTTTTTTAAAGGGAAAATTCATTTCAAACACCGTTAAATGCCAAGTGGCATTGTCTTATGCTTGTCTGGAACAGAGCTTTTCTGTCCATAATGCACACTGACAGCGGCCATACGCTACGTCAACATTGCTCTTGATTTCACAATTTGCGGCCAATTTGCGCAAATTGCTTGCGGCAATTTGTATCATATCGAAACAAGCGCCACCAAGGCATGCGGACCGTGTTATCAAATATCAATTGCGTGTCACGAAGGCGGAATGCTTATACCCCCCCTTCCGACTGCCAGTCAAGCATGAAAAAGTTATCGAAACGTAGCACATCCCGCCTCCAGCCGCCACCCATCACGACGGGAAAAAGCGACTCTCAAACCCGTCGAACATGCAAATTTCTCTTTTAACACATTAAAATAAAATGCTTATTTAAAAACAACCAAAACGTGAAAAAAACGTCGCGCGCAGGCAGCTCCAACACCTTGTGACACGCGACGCAGCACCAGACCCCGCCGTCGCCAACCGCTGGATTGTTCTTGTGAAATTATGCAACAAAGTCGGGAATGGCGGACAGGGCATTGTGAAATTTTTCCGAAGCAAGGCCGTTGCAATCGCCACGATTTGCCGCAGATTCGTGAGAACGGGCTCGCCAGCATGTCGTGCACCGATGCATGCGCCGCAAAGAGGAATTCCTCCCACCAGCCCCTTGCCGGAATCGCGCATTCGTGCCATAGCCATGCGCCGACGGGTCTTGGCCCTACGGCCGCAACCCACTCCGGACTTAAGTTACGACGCCACATGGGTCGACCTCTTCATGCCGGTATCTAACCGTGCGGGAAGGCGGCCCTTCCGGAACTGGAATCGGGATCCTCCCCTTGGGGGCGGGTCCCTTTTTGAATATGCGCCGCCCGCGCGACGCCCCCGCCCGTCGGAAGCGTCCGGCACGGGCGGGGACAGGCAATCCCGCCTCGCACGCAACCTTCGGAGCCCCCTTTGTCGTTTCCATCTTTACGTATAGGCGACCTGTCCATCCCAAAGGCCGTCATCCAGGGCGGCATGGGCGTCGGCATCTCCCTGTCCGGACTCGCCGCCGCCGTGGCCGCTTCAGGGGGACTCGGCGTCATTTCCGCCGCCGGCATCGGCATGTACCAGCCGGATTTCGCCACCAACTACGTCGAAGCCAACAACCGCGCCCTGGCCGACGAAATCCGCAAGGCCCGCGCCGCCACTTCCGGCGCGCTCGGCGTCAACATCATGGTCGCCATGGCCAACTTCGCCGATCTGGTCAAAACCGCGATCAAGGAAAACGTCGACGCCATCTTCTCCGGCGCAGGCCTGCCCCTGGATCTGCCCTCCTACCTGACCGAAGGCTCCAAAACCAAACTCGTCCCCATCGTCTCTTCAGCCCGCGCCGCAGTCATCCTCTGCAAAAAATGGCTCTCGCGCTTCGGCCGCACCCCGGACGCCTTCGTGGTCGAAGGCCCCATGGCCGGCGGACACCTGGGATTCAAAGCCGAGCAAATCGACCACCCCGATTTTCTCCTGGAAAAACTCGTCGGAGAAGTCGTCGCCGGCGTCAAACCCTACACCGCCCCCAACGGCGACCCCATCCCCGTCATCGCGGCCGGCGGCGTCTACACCGGCGAAGACATCCACCGTTTCATCAAATTGGGCGCTGCCGGCGTGCAAATGGGCACCCGCTTCGTCGCCACCGACGAATGCGATGCCGATCCGGCTTTCAAACAAGCCTACGTCGACGCCACGCAAGAAGAAGTCGTCATCATCAAAAGCCCCGTGGGCATGCCCGGTCGCGCCATCCACAACGCCTTCCTCGATCAGGCCGCCCAGGGCGAAAAAACACCGCCGCGCTGTCCCTACCGCTGCATCCACTCCTGCGACTACCAAAAAGCCCCCTACTGCATCACCCTCGCCCTGGCCAACGCCAAAAAAGGCCGCCTCAAACACGGCTTCGCCTTCGCCGGCAAAAACGCCTGGCGCATCGACCGCATCATGCCCGTCGCCGAACTCTTCCGCGAACTCGTCTCCCAATACGAAGCCGCCGAAGCCGCCGCTATGGCGTAACGGAAGGACGGACGGAGAGAGAGGAAGGCAAAGACAAAGGCATGCCTCCGGCGGCCGGGGGGGATCATCCCCCCCGGACCCCCTGAACGGGGAGCGGGAAGCGTGTGGAAGCGTGGTCGGCGAGTGGTGCGTCGGAGTCTGTGGTCTCGGAAATGGGGCGGCCGTGCTGGCCGGCTTTGCGGC
>DQED01000095.1:12599-13534 GCA_003525525.1 Desulfovibrio sp. | reverse complement strand
CGGCACGGTCGGCATCAAGCCCACCTACGGCCGCGTCTCGCGCTTCGGCCTCGTCGCCTACGGCTCGAGCCTCGACCAGATCGGCCCCCTTGCCCGCACCGCGGACGACGCCGCCGCACTGCTCACGGTCATCGCCGGCCACGATCCCAAGGATTCCACATCGGCCCCGCGCGAGGTCCCGGACTTCGAGGCGGCCCTCGCCGGCGCGGCCGACCTCAAGGGCCTGACCATCGGCCTGCCCGACCAGTACTGGGGCGAAGGCGTGGACGCGGAAGTGCGCGAATCCTGCCGCCAGGCCATGGACGCCGCCGCGAGCCTCGGCGCCAAGGTTGTGCCCGTGTCGCTTCCCCACACCCACTACGCCGTGGCCACCTACTACATCGTGGCCATGGCCGAGGCGTCCTCCAACCTCGCCCGCTTCGACGGCGTGCGCTACGGCTACCGCGCCCCCGAAGCCAAGACCCTGGAGGAACTCTACGAACTGTCGCGCTCCAAGGGCTTCGGCCCGGAGGTGCGCCGCCGCATCATCATCGGCACCTACGTGCTCTCGGCCGGCTACTACGACGCCTACTACCGCAAGGCCGCCCAGGTGCGCAGGCTCATCCGCCAGGACTTCCTCGACGCCTTCACGAAATGCGACGTCATTTGCGGCCCGACCTCGCCCTTCGCCGCCTTCCCCATCGGCAAGATGACGGGCGATCCGCTTAAAATGTACTTGAGCGACATCTTTACCATTTCCCTCAACCTCGCCGGTCTTCCCGGCCTGTCCATGCCCGTGGGCCTAGGCAAGGATTCCGGCATGCCCATCGGCATGCAACTCTTCGGCCCGGCCTTCGACGAGGCCGCCATCCTGCGCACGGCCAAGGTGCTCGGAGAGAACCTGCCCAAACTCCCGCAGCCGGCGGGATTGTAAGAGGGAAGATGCCTCCGGCGGC
>DQED01000095.1:11851-12594 GCA_003525525.1 Desulfovibrio sp. | reverse complement strand
CCCCCGGACCCCCTGGAAGGGGGGAATATGCGGGTAGCTGTGGCGTTGTCCGGCGGGGCGGACAGCCTGCTGGCGCTCGGGCTGCTGCGCCGGGCCGGCCATGAGGTAATGGGTGTGCATGCCCATTTTCTGCCGCCCGACGCGGAGAAGCGTGATCTGGCCTCGGCCATTGCCGCGCAGTGCGACGCCCTCGGTGTGCCGTTTCACGCCGTGGACCTCTCGAAAGCGTTTCATGACCGGGTCGTCGCCCCCTTCATCGCCGCCTACGCCCAGGGCCTTACGCCCAATCCCTGCGCCGCCTGCAACCGGGACATGAAATTCGGCCTGCTGCTTATCGCCGCGCGCGGCCTCGGGGCCGAACGGCTCGCCACGGGGCATTACGCCCGGCTTGAGGCGACCGGAAACGGGCCGGCGCTTTATCGCGGGGCCGACGCCACGCGTGACCAGAGCTATTTTCTCTCCCTTGTTCCCGCTTCCGCCCTGGCCCAGGCGGTCTTTCCACTGGCGGACCGAAAAAAAGCCGACAATCCGACGGCGCTCGCCGCCCTTGGCCTTGCGCCGCCGCTGCCCAAGGAATCGCGCGAAGTCTGTTTCGTGCCCGGCGACGACTACCGCGCCTTTTTGCAGGCAAGCGGCGCGGCGCTTTCCGGTCCCGGCCCCATCCTGCTCCCCGACGGATCGCGCCTGGGCACGCACCGGGGCCTGTGGCGGCACACCGTGGGTCAGCGCAAGGGCCTCGGCGT
>DQED01000095.1:0-11836 GCA_003525525.1 Desulfovibrio sp. | reverse complement strand
GGGAGCCGCTCTACGTCCTGGCCAAGGATGCGGCGCGAAACGCCCTGCGCGTCGGCCCCAAAAGCGACCTCGCCACAACGCGTTGCCGCGCCGGCCGCGTCAACCAGCTGGTCGCGCCGGCCGACTGGCCCGAAACCGTCCTGGCGCAAACCTGCTACCGCATGCGCCCGCGTCCGGCGCGCGCGGCCATGGATGGGGAAACCCTCGCCATCACCTTCGCCGAACCCGTGACCCGGCCCACTTCCGGCCAGCTCGCCGTGCTCTACGACGCCGCGGGCCGCGTCCTGGCCGGAGGCGTGCTCGAAGACGCCGCTCCCGGCGCGGCCGACACGGCAAGCGGCGGCCTTGTCATCCCGGCGAAGCTTGGCTAAATGGCCTTTGCCCCTCCTTTTGGGGCAAGGAAGACCGCACCCTCCATGCCCAGCGACAAAACCCGACGCCTCTATGCCATTCTCCTCGCCTTGCTGCTTGCGGCCGGCGCGCTGCTGCGCCTGCTGCACCTGGGCGAGCCGTCGCTGTGGTGGGACGAATTCATTACGCTCGGCATCGCCAAGCTGCCCGTATCCCGCATGCTCCATACGCTCACGGTGGTGGGGCCGTCGGATATCGGCGGCGAATTCTTTCCGCCGCTCTACCACCTGCTGACCCACGTCGTGCTCGCCGCAAGCCGCAACGACGCCGTGCTGCGGCTTTTGAGCGTCGCCTGCGGCACGGCCACCATCGGCGTAGTCTACGCGCTCGGCGCGGCGGTCTTCAGCCGCAGCGCCGGCATCTGCGCCGCCGCCCTGGCCACGTGTTCCGTCTACCAGATCCATTATTCCCGCGAGCTGCGGCCCTACAGCCTCTTCATGCTGCTCGGGCTTCTGTCCTTGCTGACGCTCTACCGTGCCCTGGCCAAGGGCGGCCTGGGGCGCTATGCCGCCTACGTCGCCGCCACAACGGCCATGTGCTACACGGCCTACACGGCCACCTCGAACATCGCGGCCGAAGGGGTCTTTACGGCTTGGTTCCTGCTTCGCGGCCTGGCCACGCGGGAGTTTTCCCCGGGGCAGGCCCTGCGCAAGGGCCTTGCCCTGGCCGGCTGCGTGGCCACGGCGGCCATCCTCTACATCCCCTGGTTTACCGCCTATAAAAACGTCTTTACCTTTCTCAAATCCGGCGGCGGCTCGCCCTCGATCCCAAGCGATTTCCTCCATACCGTCCTGTCCGAATTCGGATCCTACGCCGCGCCCGGTCCGGGCCTACCCTGGCTGCCCCTGGCCCTGCTCGGCCTGCTCGGCGGCGTCGTCGCTCTGCACCGGCAGTGGCGCGACGGGCTGGCGCTCCTTGCCGCATTCGCGCTCATGCCGCTGGTCGCGTTCCTGGTCGCGGCGACCAAGCTCGAACTGAGTTCCCGCTACCTCTTCAATACCTACTACGTCCTGATCGCCCTGGCCGGCCTCGGCGCGGCCTGGATCGCGGACCGCACAACCCGGCACATGACGCTTGCGCCGCAACGCGCCGCCTGGGCCGCGCCCCTGGCCGGCGTGTTCCTGTGTCTGCTCGTCAGCATCCCCAACCTGCGTTCCCTTTCCATCTATTACCGCCGAGAGACCTCGTATTACAAGGAGCTCTCGGATTATCTGACCTGGAACAAAAACAACATCCGCACCCTGTTCTTCCAGAAAAACCGCAACGCGAAACTTGTCGCCGACTGGTACATGCCGGGCGCGTTCGACACCCTGTCGCACTATGCCCCGGACGGCTACAAACGCGCCTTCTACCTCATCGAAAACGGCAAGCCGGCGCCCGAAGTCCCCTTTCTTTCCGTCCGGCGCGCCGTCATCCAGGATACCGCCGTCTCAGCCATGGGTCTCGTCAGCACCGCGCCGGTGGCGCTTTTTCCAGACGCCGACGGGAATGCCGTCTATATCGAGGATTTCACCACTTACAAATTCTACGCGGACTGCGACGTGGCGGACAATCTCGCCCCGGACAGCCTCGGCCGCACCCTCGCCCACTACGATTCAGACAAGCCCGGCTACGCGGATTACCGCTTCGTGGCCGCTGCGGGCACGCGTATCACGCGCGCGACGGTTCGGTTGGATTTCTCCGCCACCGTCTTTCTGACCTTCCTGCCGTCCGATTCCCGCGTGACGGTTTCCCTGGCCGTGGGCGACGGTCCGTGGCGGGAAGCCGGCGTCGTGACCGGTGATGACCTGTTCGGTCGCGACGGCAAGGCCCTCGTTTCGGATAACAACCATGAATACGGCATCCACCGGGAATTTCCGGTGGACATCGCCGGGGACGGCGCAACGCAGGTGCGGCTGCGTATCGCCTACGGACCGGTGTTCGAGCCGGGCGTCATCGAAGTCTCGCGCATCGAAGTCAAGGCCGCGCTCGACGGTGCGCCGACCGGCCCCGACCCGGCAGAGGCCGCGCTGTGGCGCGCGGCGGGCCACAACGCCCTGGCCCGCTGGCTGCCCGGCGAGCCCCTCGTGGACACGGACGCGCTTTACGCCTTCCCGGCCGCACCGGAAATCGCCCAGGGGCCGGCCAACCCGTACGCGTCGCTCGCCGCCTTTCGCCAGGCTCACCCCGGCCTCGCGCCGGTCTTTACCATCCCCGGACCGGACGGCTCACCAGCCTACCTCTTTTTCGACCCTGCCCTGAGCGATCCTTTCGTGCGCCTCACTCCGGGCGTCCCCGTGACCGCGCGCCTGGGCCAGACGCCGCCGCAGGAATTCGCGGCGCTCAAGCTCCAGGGCGCGCTCCACCGTCCGCGCCTGGACATCGGCGGCAAGACCGTGACCGTGCCGGTCTTCGCCCCTGCGCCGACCACCCTGCTTCTCCAAAGAAATACCGGAGTATTGCGCTTCGAGCCGAGCTTCCATAGCGAATCCGAAGCCCTGGCCGCCTTTCCCCTGGCCGAAAACATCCGCAAAAACGCGAACGAGGACTGCCTTTCCTGCAACGAGCCGGGCCCCTGCGCCGTGACCGTGCCCCTGAGTTCCGCCTTTCCCCTGCGCCTGCTGCGCATCGTCTCCTATCCGCGCATCTACGCGGACAAGGCCGGCAAGAACAACGTGACCGTCTCCTTTTCCACGGACGGCAAACATTTCAAGGTGCTGGACCGCCTCGTCAGCGACCGCTCCGGACTCTGGGAAGGCCTCATGACCCGGCGCATCTCTGTCCTGCGCTTTGACAAACCCGTGACCACCGGTTTCGTGCGCTTTGCACTGTCCGAATCGGGCGCGCAACTCTGGTCCAAGGAGGACATGCGCATGCGCATCGAGGCCGAACTCGACGCCATGGCGTTCACCGGCATACCCGTCGCCGGGGAGGCCCTCCCCCTCACGCTTCGCGACAATGCCGACGCACCCTTGTCGCTTTTCCTCTCGCCCCGGCCCTTGCCCTATCTGCCGGGACTCCAGGACGATTTCTGATGCCGGCCGCCATCCGCAACGTCCTGCTCGACCGCGACGGCACCGTCATCGAGGAGCGCCACTACCTCTGCGACCCCGAAGGCGTGGCCCTGGTGCCGGGCGGCGGCGAGGCCCTGGCGAGGCTCGCCCGGGCGGGCATGCGGCTTTTCGCCGTCACCAACCAATCCGGCATCGGCCGGGGCTATTACGACCCGGCCCAGTACGAGGCCGTGCGCAACCGCCTGGACGCGCTGCTCGCGCAATACGGCGTACGCCTCACGGAAACGGCCCATTGCCCCCACGCCCCTGCCGAAGGTTGCGCCTGCCGCAAACCGGCCACGGGCATGTTCACGGCCCTGGCCGCGCGCCACGGCCTGCTCGCCGCCGAAACGGCCGTCATCGGCGACGCCGCCTCGGACATCGCCTTCGGCCTCGCCCTGGGCTCGCCCCTGACCATCCTCGTGACCACGGGCCACGGCGCACGCCATGCCCGTGAACTGGGCCTGCCGCAACTCCCAAACGACGCCGCTTCCCTGGCCCTCAGCGCGCGCCGGCCGGGCTGGCCCCACGTCCTGGCCCGGGACCTGCCCGCCGCCGTGGACCATCTTCTGGCATACGCCGGCCCCGGGAGCGCCCCGTGAGCCGCGCTCTGGCCAAGGCCCTCACCAGCCAGTGGGCCGCGACCCTCTACGCCGCCGCCGTGTCCGTGGGACTCACCTTCCTGCTCGGCCGCGTGCTCGGCCCGGCGCAGTTCGGGCAGTATTCCTACATCCTCACCGTGGCCTCGATTTTCGCCATCCTTCAGGACGGCGGCTTTTCCACCCTGATCTTCCGCGAAACAGCCAAGGCCGCCCTGGCCGCAAATACCGACAGGCCGCCGCTCATGTCCCTGGCGCTCGGGCACCTCGGTGCAACCACTCTCCTCGGGCTCGCCCTCGTGCCCCTGTTCCCGGACGCCGACAACCTCCCCCTCGGCGCGGCCGTGGCCTATTACGCGCTCTTTACCGCCGCCGCCCTGGTCTCGTCCTCGCTCAAAGGACACAACAATTTCGCCGCCGAAGGCCTGTGGCGGGCGCTTTCCCGCACCGCCACCGCGCTCGGCGTCGGCATCGCGCTCCTTTTCCCGTCGCCTGGGCCGACCGCCGTCTTCCTGGGACTCCTCGCCGGACAGGCCGTGGCCTGCATCACCCCCTACGGCCGAGCCCTGCGCGTCCGGCCGCGCCTGGCCCCAACCCGCGAAGTCTACGCCCCCTGCCTGGCGTTTCTCTGCATCTCCGCCGCCACCACCATCTACTTCCGTTGCGATATCATCCTGCTGCGCCTGCTCACGGACGACCCGGCCGCAGTCGGCAACTACGCCGCCGCCTACCGCCTCATCGAAGGCGTCATCATGCTGGCCACGCCGCTCGCACACATCTTCTTCCGCACCCTGCGCCTCTCCTTAAACGACACCGCAGCCTTCAAGCACTCCTTCACCCGCATGCTCGGCGTCATGATCGCCCTGTCCGTCGCCGCCACCGCCGGCGGCCTGCTGCTCGGCCCCTTCATCCTCACCCTGGCCTTCGGCGACAAATACGCCGACGCCATCCCGCTGCTTGCCTGGCTGCTCGGCTCGCTGCCGTTCATCCTGCCCAACTACGTCCTCACCCAGGCCCTCGTGGCGCTCGGGCGCGAACGCGCCTACGCCCTGCTCACCGTCCTCGCCGCCGTGCTCAATATCCTCCTCAACCTGCTGCTCATCCCGCTGCTCGCCGCAAAAGGCGCAGCCCTGGCCACCATCGCCACCGAAGCGACCCTGTGCGCAGGGCTGGCGCTCTGCTTCGTCAGGGGAGGATTCGGTGCGGGCGCACGGGAGAAGGGGATGGAGAAGGAATAGGGAGAGCGGATGGAAGGAGAGGGAGAGAGAAAGAGAAAGGGAAAGAGGAAGATGCCTCCGCCTTCTCTCCCGTTCTCGCTACTTCTGCGCCCAGAGCTGGGTCAGGCGTTCCAGCTCGTCCGCGGGCAGGCTGGGGGTGTCGTAGCAGCCGGCGGCGTGGCGTTGGCGGAAGCCTTCGTAAAGGATGATGGCGGCGGCGACGGAGACATTGAGGCTTTGCACCATGCCTTGCATGGGGATATAGAGCGCCCCATCGACGTGGGGAGCGAGGTCTTCGTCCACACCCCGGTGTTCGTTGCCGAGGATGACGGCGATCTTGCCGGTGAAATCCCACGTGGTCAATGGCCGTGCGGTTTCGGAGAAGCTGGTGGCGACGAGAGTGTAGCCCTGGCTTTTGAGGACGGCGGCCAGGGAGGCGGCGTCCTTGTGGCGCACGGTTTCGACCCATTTCTTGGCCGATCCCGAGGATTTCTTGCCGAGCGCGGGAAAGGCGGTATCGGTATAGAGCAAGTGGACGCGGTGGATGCCGAATGCGTCGCAGCTTCGTAATATGGCCGAAACGTTGTGGGGATCGTGAATGTTGTTTATGACAAGCGTCAAATCGGTCTGTCGTCTGGACAGGACGTCCCGGATACGATCGAGTCGGCGTTCGGTGATGCAGATGCGCATGGCCGTGGCACATAAGCCATGGACCGGACGGACGCAAGGCCGAAGAGGAGGAAAGCGATGACCAAGGTGACCGCTCCGGCGGTGTTGGCGGCCAAAGGAACGCGCAAGCTGGCCATGTTGACGGCGTATGATTTCGCCGCCGCGCGTCTGGCCGAGGCTGCGGGCGTTGACATGCTGCTGGTGGGGGATTCGCTGGCCATGGTGGTGCTGGGGCACGAGGACACGCTTTCGGTGACGATGGAGGAAATGCTCCACCACACCCGGGCGGTGTCGCGCGGGGCGAAAAACGCCCTGGTCGTGGCGGACATGCCGTTTCTCTCCTATCAGGTTTCGGTGCCCGAGGCCGTGGCCAATGCCGGGCGGTTCCTCAAGGAGGGCCGGGCCGGCGCGGTCAAGCTGGAGGGCGGACGCGAGGTGTTGCCGCAGGTCAAGGCCATCGTGGCCGCCGGCATCCCGGTCATCGGGCATGTGGGGCTCATGCCCCAGCATGTGGCGGCGCTTGGAGGTTTCAAGGTCCAGTCCAAGACGGCGGAGGCGGCGGCACGGCTTTTGGATGACGCCATGGCGCTGGCCGATGCGGGGTGTTTCGCCATGGTGATCGAGTGCGTTCCCGCCGCGGTCGCGGCGGTGGTCACGCAGCGCCTGCCGGTGCCGACCATCGGCATCGGGGCGGGCCCGGATTGCGACGGGCAAGTGCTCGTTTTTCACGATGTGCTCGGGCTTTATGACCGGTTCCTGCCCAAATTCGTCAAGCAATACGCCAAGCTCGGCGATCTTGCCGTGGAGGCGTTGACGCAATGGGCCGATGCGGTTAGAAACGGCGTCTTTCCGGGACCGGAGCATGTTTTTTCCATGGCCCCCGACGCCTATGCCGCCTTTGTCTCCCGGACCGACGCGTCTGCCGTCGGGTCCGAAGCGACCGATGGCGACCCCGCCTGAGCGCGAAGCACCTTGTCTGTGAGTTCTGCATGAAAAACAAGCAATACGATGATGACGTCCGGGAATTCGTGGCGTTGCAAAACGGCGTATTCGTGGTCGTCAGCATCGATGCCGTCTTCAACAAAAACCTGCGTACCACCCTCCTGCGCCATCTCACGATCAAGGACGAATGCGTTTACAACGTCGCCACCATCGAGGGCCTGCACAAAGAGATCAAGCAGCTGCGGACAAAGGGCCATAAACTCCTTGTCTTCATCGAACGCGAACTCAACGGCCGCAACACCTCCGACCTCATCCGCTACCTGAAGTCCGATTTCGCCAACGAACTGTTCCTGGTCGTGCTGACCACCGAAGTCGAACGCGACAAGCTGGTGCTCTTGCACGAACTGGGCGCGGACAACATCATTACCAAGCCCATTTCCCCGGATACGCTGATCGAGAAGATCGCTTTCACGGTCAAGCCGCGCGGCCAGCTCGGCGAGCTCATGGACAAGGGCCGCCAGAGCCTCGACATGGGCAATCCCCTGGAAGCGGCCAAGGCCGCCAAGCAGGTGCTGGACCTCAAGCCCAACAGTCCGTCGGGGCTGCTGCTCATGGGCGACGCCCTGCGCGCCATGGGCAAGCGCGACGACGCGCTTCGGGCTTATACCCAGGCGGAAAAAGGCGCGAAACTGTTCCTCGACCCGCTCAAGAAGATCGCCGAGCTCCACCGCGAGGAGGGCAACACCCAGGAAGAGATCAAGTTCCTGGAACGCCTGGACAAGCTGTCGCCGCTCAACGTGGATCGCAAGGTGGACATCGGCGCGGGCTACATCAAGCTGGGCGACGCCGACAAGGCCAAGCTGGCCTTCGACCAGGCCGTGCGCATCGCCACCAAGGAAGCCCTGGACGCAGTCAGCCGCGTCACCCAGTCCATCGCCGTACGCTGCATGGAATCCGCGCCCGAGCTGTCCGAGCAGTACCTGCGCCAGGCGCTCAACACCCGCAAGAACATGCTCGACCGCTCGGACATCGAGACGTACAACCGCCTGGGCCTCATGTTGCGTCGCCAGGGAAAGTGGCAGGACGCCATCGCCGAGTACCGCAAGGCGCTCAAGATTTCGCCCAACGACGGCGGCCTGTTCTACAACATCTCCATGGCCTACACCGAGGGCCGTCAGTACATCGAAGCCTACCAGTACCTGGACCGGGCGTTGACGCTCAATCCGGATCTGTGGCGCACGGGCGAGGCCGTTTGCTACAACATCGCCACGGTCTACCGCCGCTACGGCAAGAAGGACCCGGCCGTGGACTACCTGAAGAAGGCGTTGGAGCTCAATCCGGGCTACGCCAAGGCCAAAAGCCTGCTCGAAGAAATCGGCCAGGGGCAGTAAGCCGCCCTTTCCAAACGACGGCCCGCCGGCCGCCCGGACGCCAACCGGCCTCGCGCCAGGATGCTCCCATGCTCGCCTATCCCCAGTTCGATCCCGTGGCCGTAAGCCTCGGCCCGCTGCACGTACGCTGGTACGGCCTCATGTACCTGATCGGCTTCTGCTCGGCCTGGCTGCTCGGCCGCTACCGGGCCGCGCGCCCGGATTCGGGCTGGACCGCCCTGGAAGTGGACGACCTCATCACCTATTCGGTGCTGGGCGTGGTGCTCGGCGGACGCACGGGCTACGAGCTCTTCTACGACCTACCGGGGCTCCTGGCCGATCCGCTCTCCTTTTTCAAGGTCTGGCAGGGCGGCATGTCCTTCCACGGCGGCATCGTCGGCATGGCAGTTGTCGCTTGGCTGCTCGGGAGAAAGACGGGCAAGGGCTTCTGGGGCGTGGCGGATTTCCTGGTGCCGCTCGTGCCGCTCGGCATCCTGGCCGGGCGCATCGGCAACTTCATCAACGGCGAGCTGTGGGGGAAAGTGGGCGACGTGCCCTGGGCCATGGTCTTTCCGGACCCCAGGGCCGGCGGGCTGCCGCGCCATCCCTCCCAGCTCTACGAAGCGAGCCTGGAAGGACTGGCGCTTTTCCTGATCGTGTGGTTCTATTCGGCCAGAAAGCGCAAAACCGGCGCGGTGTCCGGCGTCTTTTTGCTCTGGTACGGCATCTTCCGCTTCACCGTGGAATTCGTGCGCGTGCCCGATCCGCAGCTCGGCTACCTGGCCTTCGGCTGGCTGACCATGGGCCAGCTGCTGAGCATCCCGGTCATCCTGCTGGCCGCGTGGCTGCTTTGGCTGCGGCCAGCACCCACGAAGGCCGCCTGACAGGGCTTTCCACCCCTCTTCCGCAGATCATGCAGAAGGCGTTCCCGGAATGTCCGCAGGGACATTCCGGGAACGCCGCATTCGCATTAATGAAACGGCGTGGCCTGCGCCGTGGCGTCCGGGTAATCGACGGCGAGAAAAACCGGCAGGGATTCGATGCCCTTGGCTGCGGCGAACGCCTTGGCCAGGTCCACATAACGCCAGTTCTTGTTGTCCATGCTGCGGTAATAATAGCGCATACGCGCGGTGTCCGCCACCACGGACCAAATGGTCTTGTCGAAACGTTCTTCCTTGCCTTCAAAGCCCCGCACCGCGCCGATGGGGATGTCCACGTTGTCCAGAATGGTGATGGCTTGGTTGAGGCCCTGGTCGGCGCCCTTGGCCGGCAAGGCGGCCTGGCTGAGCGCCACCATGCGCACGAAGCGGCTTGGCGGGCTGTAGTCCCCGGGCAGGCCGTAGAGACCCGAGCCCTGCCCGAACTGCCTGAGCGTCAGGCCCTTGAGGTCTTTTTGCGGCACGTTCATGACGGACAGGTTGATGTAATTGTCGAGGTTGGTGAGCATCCAGTCCATGGTCGGCGAGTTGGTCATGACGCCCAACGGATTTTCATAAAGCGTCACCTTGCCGGGCGTGTACTCGATGACGACGCAGTCGCCGGACGGATCGTGCACCACGTAATGCAGAGGCAGCGGACCGGACTTGTCCGTGGGGCCCTGGCAGACGCGCACGCCGCGATAGCCCTTGCGCACCTCGGCCACGCTCGCGAAATTCGAAAGCAGCCACGTCCCCAATTCATATTGCGCCAACGTCTTGCCGGACTTGGCGCTTTCGAACGGTTCGTAGGCGGCATAGCCCGGCAGGAACAGCTGTCCGACCACGAGGCCCTTTTCGTTCATGCCGTCCGAGGCCAGGGGCATGCCGAAATCGAACATGCCGACGAAGGCATATTTCGTTTTCCATTTCAAACCCTTGGAGCTCCCATCCGGCAGTGTGCCCTGATAGGCCATCCCCCGGGGCACAATGCCGAGGACCGTCTGCAACGTCCATTCGCCTTCCATGGTGCGGGCATAAAAGACAAGGCCATCCGCCGTCTTGATCCGTACACTGGTGCAAGCCGACGCTTGCGGCACGGCAATCCCGAGCAGGCAAGGCAGGAGCAACAGGACGACTGCGCGTTTCAACATGAGAGCGCCTCCACGAACGTTGGGATTGCGGGCAGAAATACCCCTAAAGCCTCACACGCGACATCTCCGCCAAGTGAGCAGGGACGCACAACGCGGGGAGACGCTGCCATACGACCTTGGCATAAATCACATTATACAGCAAGAGCATAACGGCAAACCAAAAGAAATGCCAACAGCGAAGCCGTCTGTTCGTGCAACGCCTGTCGTGAAGTTCAGACGCAAAAATCTGTCCGAGACATAATAACATAATGCTGCGGTATGCCCCAAAACGCACTTGGCAGCACAACATCACTGTAACGCTATTCCTTGTGTAGCGGAATGAGCACGAATTCGCCGCACAGGTCATCCGCCTGCGTTTCCGGCCACACGGCCACGTAGGTCTTGCCCCTGGCCTGCTCCACGGGTGCGGCGGCCGGGGCCGGCGCATGGCGCTTGCAATAGCCCCATTCGCCCGTAAGCATCTCCTCGGGCGGACAATAGCGGTGCTCGGCCGGGATGGGCCCCTTCCAATAGCGACACATCCTGCATTTCTGCTTCATATCGGTCCTTTCCGTTTGCGCGCGCCTCGCGTGCGTTCAGGGCAGCGGCGCGCCAATGGGCAGCCCGGGCACGTCGATCTGGTGGATCGCGGACCAGTTCTTGCCCGTCACCCAGACGCGACCCGTGGCCGGATCGCAGGCGATGCCGTTGAGCACGTTTTCGGAATCGACCGCGAGCTGGGGCCGGGCCAGGGCGGCGCAGTCCACCCAGGCGACCACCCTGCCCGAAGCCGGGTCGATGACCGCAATGCGGGTGTCGTGCCAGATGTTGGCCCAGAGCATGCCGCCCACGACTTCGAGTTCGTTGAGAGCAGTCACCGGCGCGCCCTCGTCGGTTACGGCCAGACTGCCCAGGAGTTTCATGTCGTTGGGATCGTAGAAGGCGATCCTGTCCGAGCCATCGCTGACCACCAGCGCCCCGTCGAGAACCGTTGCGCCCCAGCCCTCGGTGGGCAGGGGCAGCACGGACCGCGTCTTGAGCGTCTGCGGGTCGGCCACCAACACCTGCCCCTCGCGCCAAGTCAGCTGGTAGAGCCGGCCGTCCGCGAGTGCAAGTCCCTCGCCGAAAAGCGCGGCGGGCAGGTCGCACCTGGCGAGCACCTTGCCGGATTTCACGTCCAGGCGTCGCCGGGAGGAGCGGCCGTAAAGGCCCGTGCTCTCGTACAAAACGCCGCCGGCATAGAGAAGGCCCTGGGTGAAGGCCGCGGGATCGTGCGGGAGCTGTGCGACGCTTCGGGCCGTAAAGACCGGCGCGCCGGCCAGGGACAGGGACGCCGACGCGAAAAGCAGGCACGCGGCGAGGATGACGAGCCGGCCAAACGACCGGCTAATAGTCGAGGACATGTCTGGAATCCACTCCGTATTTGCGCATGCGGTTGAGCACCGTGCCGCGGCTGACGCCAAGGAGCCTTGCCGCGCCGGAACGGTTGCCGCCGGCGCGGCGCAGCGCCGCGACAAGCGCGCTGCGCGCGTCGCCGTCCGGGCTCTGC
>DQED01000102.1 GCA_003525525.1 Desulfovibrio sp. | reverse complement strand
AGGCCGCGGCGGCCGCAACGGCCGCGCGCCGGCTGTCCCGCGCCCTGGCCAAACTTGCCGTCGACGAGACGCGCATGCGGGCATTTCTTGCCCGCCGTCCCCAGGCGGACCTGCTGGCCGCCAACCTGCACGCCCTAAACAAACAGGCCAAGATTGCTCACCTTTCCCTGCCCGGCCCGGACGGTGTCCCGGTTGCGCTCGCACTGGACCCATCGCTCACCGTGGTCCGGAATATGCAAAAGCTGTATGATCTCGCGGCCAAGGGCGAACGGGGCCTTGCCGCCATCGCCCGGCGTCGGGAGGACTTGCAAGGCGGGAAAAAATACTTACAAGGTCAACAACGCGGCGCGCCCACGGCGCAACCGTCCCGCCCCGCGCCCGGCCCCTTCGAGGGCGTCGCGGCCAACGCCTACCGCACGACAGATGGTTTTCTGGTATTACGCGGCAAGAACGCCAAGGCCGGCGAAAGCCTCCTGCGCAAGGCCAACCCGTTCGACCTCTGGTTCCACGTGGCGGGAGGCCCCGGGGCGCACGTGATCCTGCGCCGCGACCATCCGCGCCGCGAGGTGCCGCGCGAAAGCCTGCTCCAGGCCGCGGGACTGGCCGCCCTGGCGAGCTTCGCTTCCGCAGCGGGTTCCGCCGAGGTCATGCTGGCCAGGGCGGGGGACGTGCGGCGCATCAAGGGCGCGGCCACGGGCAAGGTCGCCATCGGCGCGCTGCTCGAAACCCTGCGCGTGGACGTGGACCCGGTGCTGGAAAACCTGCGACAGCCCGGCTGATGCCGCGGATTCGCTTGTCGTCGTCGCAGTGTTGTATTAGGAGCGTAACCGGGCCATGTACTGTATTATTACCGTAACAGCGTTGTGACGCCATGATGGAAACGCCTGGGCTGACGCGGCGGCTGGAGTTCGACGACTCGGAGCTGGCCAGGGACCTTTTCGGGCCCCACAACGAAAATCTCGCCCTGATCGCCGGCAAGTCCGGGGCGCGCCTCGACACGCGGGGCAACGCCGTGGTCCTTGCCGCCGATTCCGAGGAGACGCTCGCCCACGTGGCCAACGTGCTGGTCCAGCTCTACGGCCTGCTGCGCCAGGGAAAACCCGTCTACCCGGCCGATGTGGAACAGGCGCTCAGCGTCCTGGCCCGGGAGCCGGAGGCGAGCCTCCAGCGCGTCTACCGCGAGGAGGCGCTGGCCGTCTCCCCGAAAAAAACCGTCGCCCCCCGCACCGCCACCCAGCGCGACTACCTCGCTTCCATACGGAAAAACGACCTCGTTTTCGGCATCGGGCCGGCCGGCACGGGCAAGACCTACCTGGCCGTGGCCATGGGCGTGCATTTTCTGGTCGGCAAGCGGGTCAAGCGGCTGATCCTCACCCGCCCGGCCGTGGAGGCCGGCGAAAAGCTCGGTTTCCTGCCCGGCGACATGGTGGAGAAGATCAATCCCTACCTGCGCCCGCTCTACGACGCCCTAAACGACATGCTGGATTTCCGGAAGGTGCGGGAAATGCTCGACACCGGCGTGATCGAGGTCGCGCCCCTGGCGTTCATGCGCGGGCGCACCTTAAACGACGCGCTGATCATCCTCGACGAGGCGCAAAACACCACGCCCGAGCAGATGAAGATGTTCCTCACGCGCCTGGGACTGGGCTCCAAAGCCGTGGTCACCGGCGACGTGACGCAGATAGACCTGCCGCCCCGGTCCGTGTCCGGACTGGTGGAGGCGCGGCGGGTGCTGCGCGACGTGCGCGGCATCGATTTCATTTCCTTCAGCGACGCGGACGTCATCCGCCATCCCCTCGTGGGAAGGATCGTCAAAGCCTATGAGCGACATAGTCAACAAGGTCAAACGGAAGTTTAAGGGGCAGTCCCAGGCGGGCCACAACGGCCACGCCTTCACGCTGCCGCACGGCGTCGCCGGCTTCGCCTTCTTCCTGACCGCCGTTTTCGCCCTGAGCTTCGTGGCCAGGCTCGGGCTCGACAATTCGGTGAAGCTCTTCACCGCCGGCGAGATCGCCACGCAGGACGTGGCCGCCGACCAGAACCTCCAGATCGAGGACGTGGAAGCCACCAACCGCAAGCGCGAACAGGTGGCCGAATCCCAGCCCCCGGTCTTCGACGTCAGCCCCCTGCCCTACGAGGCCCTGGCCAAGACCGCCGGGGACATCGTGGCCTCCGTGCGCAACACCGACGGCGACGACCTGGAAAAGCTGCGCTGGCAGATCGCCGAGAACCTCAACACCGAAATCGGCGGCGACATCATCGAGGTCTGGCGTCAGGGCGAATTCAAGGATCTGCTCGAAAAGGACGTCCTGCCCTGGCTCAAGCAGAACTACGAAGGAGGCGTGGTGGCCTCCACGGCGCTTTTCGCGCCGTATAAAAACGGCATCCTCATCCGCGACCTGCCCTCCATGATGGAGACGCTGCGCGTCGAGACCCGCGACGTCAAGGACCTGAAGCAGATGAAGGACGATCTGGAGCACCGGCTCAAGGTCTCCCTGAACAAGCCCTTCCGCCTGCGCAAGGCCGTGTACGTGCTGGTCTATCCCCTGCTCGCCCCGAACATGACCTTCAACCAGGAGACGACGCAGGCGCGCAAGCGCGAGATCACCCGCGCCGTGGAGCCGCTTTACTACATCATCAAGAAGGGCGAGGTCATCGTGCGCCAGGGCGAGCGCGTGGGCCCCATCCAGCAGCTCAAGCTGCAGGCCCTCTACTCCCACCGCAAGGGCTCGTACAACCTCCTGCGCGCCTTCGGGCTTTTCGGCATGTGCCTCATGTTCCTGGCCGTGTTGACCATGTCCCTGGACAAACCCGGCATCCGGCGCGTGCGCGACACGGACTGGGTGTTTCTCGGCGTCATCCTGCTGATTTTCGGCATGCTGGCCAAGGTGGCGGACGTGGTCACGCTGCTGCCGGGAAGCGGCGGCCTGCCCGAGGCCACGCGCTCGCTCTATTTCGCCGCGAGCCTGCCCATGGCCGGCGCGGCGGGCATCCTGGCGCTTTTCTTTTCCAAGCGCCTGTGCATCTTCGTCAGCCTCATCCTGTCGTTTCTGGCCGCCAACATGGTCTACGGCGGCATCGGCATCTTCTGCTACTATTTCGTCGGCTGCATGATCTCCATCTACCTCATGAAGCGTTCGGAGACGCGCCCGCAAGTGATGCGCTCCGTGCTGCCGCTTTTCGCGTCGCTTTGCATCATGTGGGGCTCGCTCAACCTCATGGACCTGAGCGACCCGGCCGTGACCGGCACGGGCCTGGCCTTCGTCGCGCTGTCCGCGTTCCTGTCGCTTCTGGCCGTGGTCGGCATCGCGCCGATCATGGAGCTCATCTTCGGCTACACGTCGCGCTTCCGCCTGATGGAGCTTTTGAACCTCGAGCAGCCCCTGCTCCAGGAGCTCATGGTCAAGGCCCCGGGCACCTACCACCATTCGCTGATCGTCTCCAACATGGTCGAGGCCGGGGCGCGGGCCATCGGGGCCAATCCGCTGCTGGCCAAGGTGGCGGCGCTCTACCACGACATCGGCAAGCTCAAGAGCCCGCATTATTTCATCGAGAACATCTCCTGCAAGGAGAACCGCCACAACAAGCTCGCGCCGTCCATGAGCGCGCTGATCCTCATCGCCCACGTGAAAAAGGGTGTGGAGCTGGCCAGGGAGCACCGCCTGGGCCAGCAGATCACGGACCTCATCGGCCAGCACCACGGCACCACGCTGATCGCCTACTTCCACCACAAGGCCAAGGAGCTCGCCGAGGCCAAGGGCGACGACCCCATCCGCGAGGAAGATTACCGCTATCCCGGGCCCAAGCCCCAGACCAAGGAGGCCGGCCTGATCCTTCTGGCCGACGCCATCGAGGCCTCGAGCCGCACCCTGGTCGATCCGACGCCGAGCCGCATCAAGGGGCACATCCAGAACATCGTGCGCAAGATCCACGACGAGGGCGAGCTCGACGACTGCCAGCTGACGCTCAAGGACCTGACGCTTTTAAGCGACACCTTCCAGCGCATCCTGACCGGCATCTTCCACCAGCGCATCGAGTACCCGAGCGCGAGCAAGACCACGGACCCGAAAAACGGCAAGACGCGCGAGGAGCCGCCCTGCGCCGTCACGGCCAAGGGCGCGGCGGAACACGCGGCATGATCGGCGTGGCCCCGGGGCTGCTCCATCCCGACCTGCCCTGCCGGCGGCCGGAGCTTGCCGCGCTGTGCCGGGACATCCTCGACGCCCTGGACCTCGGCGGCGGCGATTTCGACCTGCGCGTGGTCGGCGACGGGGAGATGGCCGCGCT
The DNA here is from genome assembly GCA_003525525.1 of Desulfovibrio sp. Lineage (GTDB taxonomy): Bacteria > Desulfobacterota > Desulfovibrionia > Desulfovibrionales > Desulfovibrionaceae > Solidesulfovibrio. The sequence continues at coordinate 354 of DQED01000102.1, read as the reverse complement.
CAACCGCGCCCATTTGCAGCTCCCCGGCCCGACCAACGTGCTGAGCTTTCCGGCCGAAGACCCCGAGCGCCCGGACTATCTCGGGGAAATGGCCGTCAGCCTCGATACCGTGGCGCGCGAGGCCTTCCTCTACGGCCAGCCGCCCCGGGCGCACCTCGTGCGCCTGCTCGCCCACGGCTTCCTGCACCTCGCCGGCTTCGACCACGGCCCGGTCATGGAGGCGCTCACCGAACAGGCGGTGGACGCCCTCGCCCTGACGGACGCACGCCTTTCGTAGCGAGGCGGCGGCAGGCGCCGCCTCAGGCTTCCCTTCGCCTGCGCGCCGCCGCGCCGCTTCGCCGCCCCGGCGCGGCC
>DQED01000257.1:2620-2790 GCA_003525525.1 Desulfovibrio sp. | reverse complement strand
CCTCGCCCAAGCCCTCGGCCGGGCCCTTGGCCGGCCGGCGGCACTGCGCGCGCCGGCCTTTCTCCTGCGTCTGGCCCTTGGCGAAATGGCTCAGGAGCTTTTTTTAAACGGCGTGCGCGCCGTGCCCGCGAAGCTCGCCCGACTCGGCTTCGTTTTCCGCTTCCCGGACA
>DQED01000257.1:0-2608 GCA_003525525.1 Desulfovibrio sp. | reverse complement strand
CCTGGCGGATATTCTGGGCGCAGGAGAACGGTCCCATGGCTGAGGCGCAGCCCCGCCCACGGGTACTGGTCGTCGAGGACGAGGCCATCGTCGTCCTCGACCTTCGCCGCCGCCTCGAACGGCTGGGCTACGCCCTCGCGGGCGTGGCTGACACCGGCGAGGAGGCCGTGCGGTTGGCCGGCGCGGTCGCGCCGGACCTGGCGCTCATGGACATCATGCTGGCCGGGCCCATGGACGGCATCGCCGCCGCCGCGCGCATCCGCGAGCGTTTCTCCGTGCCCGTGGTCTTCCTTTCCGCCCATACCGATCCGGAAACCCTGCGCCGGGCCGGCGAGACCGTGCCGCACGGCTACGTCATCAAGCCGTTCGAGGACCGCGAACTCGGCACGGCCCTGGAAATCGCCCTGTACAAGTCGCGCATGGAGCGCCGGCTGGCCGAAAACGAGCGCTGGATGGCCATGACGCTCGCGCATCTCGGTGAGGGCGTCGTGACCACGGGCCCCGACGGACTGGTCCGCTTCGTCAACCCCATGGCCGAAAAGCTCCTCGCCCGGCCCGGGGACGAGGTGCTCGGCCGGACGCTTGCGGAGGTCTACCAGACCCGCGCCGGCGAAAACACGGAGTCGGACGACGGCGACAGCCTGCTGCTGTGCCGCGCCGATGGCGCATGCGTCCCCGTCGAACAGCGTTTTTCGGACATTCTCGACGACAGGGGGCAGCGGCTCGGGTCGGTGGTCGTTTTTCGCGACATCAGCCGGCGGCGCGAGGTGGAGCAGGCCCTGCGCGAATCCGTCGTCGGCCTGCGGCGCACCCTCGAGGAGACGGTCAACGCCCTGACCGTGACCTCGGAGACGCGCGACCCGTTCACCGCCGGCCACCAGGAACGCGTCTCCCGCCTGGCGTCCGCCCTGGCCGCGCGGCTCGGGTGCGACGCCGACGCCTGCGAAGGCATCCGTGTGGCCGGGCTCGTCCACGACATCGGCAAGATCCACGTGCCTTCGGAAATTCTGGCCAAGCCGCAGAGCCTCACTCCCATCGAAATCGGCATCGTGCGCGACCACAGCCGTGTCGGCTACGAGATCCTCAAGGACATTCCCTTCCCCTGGCCCGTGGCCCGCATGGTGCTCGAGCACCACGAGCGCATGGACGGTTCGGGCTACCCGGGCGGCCTTTCCGGCGAGGCCCTGCTGCAAGGCTCGCGCATCCTGGCTGTGGCCGACGTGGCCGAGGCCATGACCTCGCACCGCCCCTACCGGGCGGCCTTCCCCCTGGCCGCGATGCTGGACGAACTGCGTCTCGGCCGCGGCATGCGCTACGATGCCGACGTGGTGGACGCCTGCCTGGACGTGCTCACGGACGGGACCTTCCAGCTCTAGCCGTCAAGGCTGGCTTTCCTTGATCCAGATGAGGCTTGCCTGGCGGCCGGTGGTTCTGTCGCGGCGGTAGGAGAAAAAAAGCGGCAGGCTTTTGGTGCACAGGTCCAGGCTGAAGATGCGGTCGCGGTCGAGGCCGGCTGCGACGAGCTGGTCGCGCGTGAGCCGCCACAGGTCCATGCGGCGGGTTCTGTAGTCGAAATACGGCCGGAACGCCTCGCCGAACTCCGTCTCGAACGCGGTGAATTCCGCCTCTCCCGGCCCGAGGCTCGGTCCGCGCACGGCCAGGAGCTCGCGCGGGTCGAAGCCGTAGCGCACGCAAAACGAGCGTACCCCCCGGGCGCAGAAATCCGCCACGTTGCCGCGCCAGCCCACATGCAGGGCGGCGACGCATTCCCCGGATTCGTGGGCGATGAGGATCGGCTGGCAGTCGGCCGTCTTGACGGCCAGCGCATGGCCGGGCCGGCTTTCGGCCATGCCGTCGCCGGCCTCGATGCTCGGGCGCGTGAACGTATCGAATTCCGGCTCGAAGATCATGTGCACGCCATGCACTTGCGTGAGCGAATGCCAGGCCGAAAAGCCCAACGCGTCCCTCAGGGCCTGCCGCGTGGCGATGACGGCGGCGGGATCGGCCGCGCCGGTCAGGGCCATGGTGTCCGGGCCGCAGCCGAAGGCGCAGCCGATGCGCGGCAGCCCCGGAAAGGCGAAAGGAATGTAGTTCATGGGTGGGTGAAAAGGGTTTGGTGTTCGGTGACGACCGCATCGACCGGAATGTCCCATGCTTGGGCCGGCAGGCGCGGCAGCACTTGGAAGGCGTAGGCCAGGCCGGCCGTGAACGCGCCGGCGGCCATGGGCCGCGCAAGCAGCCTGTCGTAGTAGCCGCCGCCGAAGCCCAGCCGGTTTCCCGCCGCGTCGAAGGCCACGGCGGGCACGAGGATCAGGTCCGGGGCGAAGGCGTCAGCGCTGCGGCAGGCGTCCTCGCGCGGCTCCAGGATGCCGAAGCGTCCCGCGACCACGTCGCTGAGGCATGTCACGCAGCCGATGTCGAGGATGCCCTGCGCGTCCGTGCGGCAGCGCGGCAACAGGAGCCGTATGCCCCGGGCCAGCGCCTCCCGGGCGACGAGCGAGGCGTCGATCTCGTTTTTGACCGGCAGGTAGGCGAGGATTTCCCTGGCCCCTGCCGCTGCCGGCAGTTCCCAGACGCGGGCGGCCACGGCGGCGCTGGCCCGGGCCGC
>DQED01000036.1 GCA_003525525.1 Desulfovibrio sp. | reverse complement strand
GGCCATGCCCCGGAAACACAGGCGGGACGGGGCCTCTCGGCTCGGGCTCGCCGGGCCGCAACTGCGTCCCGGGCCCTGGCCACGCCTCCCCGGGCCACGCGCGACGGGCGCTGCGCGTCCGCGCCGGGCACATGGCGCGCCCTTTTGCCCTTCATGACGGTGAAATAATCAACATACCGATTTCCCTGGGGAAACCGTAACGTTCCGGCAAACCGCAGCGGGCGGAATTCCGGGAGCTCTTTGCCTTCCCTTCGGCCGTGTCCGGCCCCGGGCGCGGGCCGGCCTGTCTTGGATGGCGGTTTATAAACGAATTTGCGCAAAATAACAATATTGTCCGAATAATCTTTGGAGAAAGCCTGCTGGCCTCCAAAACCGTTCTGCGCTATGGGCTGTTCCCCGGCGCGCGCCGGATACCCGCACAAAGGACAGTTCCGATATGACGCCCATCGCCCGCTTGCGCATCACCTGCCCGGACCGCCCGGGCATCGTTTCCGCGGTCACGACCTTCCTGCACGCCCACGGGGCCAACATCATCGATCTGGACCAGCATTCCACGGACCCCGAGGGGGGGACGTTCTTCATGCGGCTGGAATTTTTCGCCCCATACGTGGACATTTCCCGCGCGGCGCTCGAGGCGGCCTTCGGCGACGTGGTGGGGAACCGTTTTTCCATGGACTGGCGGCTGACGTTCACGGACGTGCCGCACAAGGCGGTGTTCCTGGTTTCGCGCCACGACCACTGCCTCATGGAACTGCTGTGGCGGCACGCCCGGGGCGAGCTGCCGTGCGAGATCGCGCGGGTGATCAGCAACCACGAGGACCTGCGCGGAAGCGTGGAAGGGTTCGGCGTGCCGTTTGCCTGCGTGCCCGTGGGCGACGGCGGCATGCCCGAGGCCGAGGCGGCAATGGCGGAGCTGCTCGGGGACGACACCGACCTCATCGTGCTTGCGCGCTACATGCGCATCCTCTCGGCGGATTTCCTGCGGCCCTACGAGCAGCGGGTGATCAACATCCACCATTCGTTCCTGCCGGCCTTCGTCGGCGCGGACCCGTACCGCCAGGCGCACGACAAGGGGGTCAAGCTGATCGGGGCCACGGCGCACTACGTCACGGCGGAGCTCGACGCCGGTCCGATCATCGAACAGGACACGGCGCGCGTGACGCACCGCTTCTCCGTCGCGGACCTCAAGAACACGGGCAGCGACCTGGAGCGCACGGTGCTCGCCCGCGCGGTGAAATGGCACCTGGAGGACCGGGTGATCGTGTTCGGGAACAAGACGGTGGTGTTCCGGTAAATTGCACGCTCTCCTGACTACCAAACAGCCACGAGACAGAACCGGCAACGTTTTTTCACATTGAGGCAACGTACGACATAGCAGATCCGGCATGAATTTCTGCTGCACTCTTGCCGCATCCTATCGCAGGGTGCGGCTTTTTTTAATTTCTCTTGTCCTGAGACAAAACTATTCCGCCAAAGAAATGTTTGCAAATTCATTCATATGATTTTCAAATACATTAGTATTAGATAAATCATATACAATTCAGTCTCCGCGGCCTCAGAAATCGCATGAAGTTCTAATGTCAAGCATTGCAACTTGACGTTCGCAATAACTACGCGATACAAGATATGTGTTACATTATACTATGTTTGTTTTCAGCATGTTGAGACTTTCCCCTCAAAACCTTTCACGTTCCCGAGGAGAGTAGTCATGAAAACCGTATCCTTTTTACTTGCAGCAATGCTCATGACTGGTTGCGCCAGCCTGCCTCGCGTCCAACCGGCGAGCAAGGCGAAACCGGCCGACGTCCTGGCCTATTACCAACTCCCGGACACGAAAATCATTGTCGATGTTCCAATCACGAAAATGACCCAGGCCGTGCGGTCCTGCTTTCATACATTCCGTGTCGTTGACACAGACCAGGCAAGCATCATCGGCAGCGAAACGGTCAGCGACAATCTCTATGCCATCATGGGCAATAATAATCCCCTGACGGATGTCAGCTTCCAGCTGGCATACGGAAAAGATTATACCCTGAACAGCAGCAAAGCAGAGATCACAAACAGAACAGCAGAATATGGAGTCGCACTTCTCAAAGTAGCTGCTACAATCGCTCCACATGTTCTTTTTACTGAAAGAATACAAGAACCACCATCTATCTCCAAAGCAAAACCTAAAGCCAAATCCGAAGACATCATACAGTCAGCGCAGTGCAAGTCATGGACAAACACAATCAACAAAACCATAGCTGGTCCGATCGACCAAGCCATACTGAATTGCCTGAGCGGAAACGCGCCTGGCGCTGCCACAGACAATCTTGATGTATTGAAATATCGCGTCGAGCAGCTCACCAAGGAAAAGAACGAAAGAATACGCAACCTACTCGGCATGTTGTCTTATTCGATCACATACAGCAAAATCCCCGACAAGCCCTTCATCAAGGAAGTCATCGGCTACCTCGACAAAACAAACCTGACCTATACGGAACTGGAAAAAGAAAAAAGACTCCAATACGGAGAGAATGACGATATTTCCGAGGAAACGAACCGCTACCCGGTCGTCGTCACCATCAAACGGTATGATGCCGACTTCAGCGCCAAACTGTGGGACAAGATTTCCGGGCAACAAGGAACCCAGACGGCACGCGACGCCTTGCTCCCCGCCCCGTCAGACGCCAAGACTGAACCCTTGCGCGTTCTGGTCTCGGATGCGGACAAACACAGCTACTATTATCGCATCGCCGGACAGGCGAGAGTAACGGTCGAATTTGTCGGGCTCAAGATCCCGGATGCGGCCTCGGGCAAGAGTGACAACGTCACGATAGGCAAAATCGTCCCCGTGGCGCAATATGGATTCATCACCGCCCTGCCGCAGCAATCCCATGGCACGACGGCCACGGGCGGCATCACGCTCGTCGAGGAAACGGGCGCACTGAAGACTTTGGAACTGGGCTACAAAACCATGTCGCCCACGCTTGTCACTGACGCGGCGACCGCAGCAGCCGGCATCGCCAAGTCCGTTCAGGACAGCGAACTCAACCGCCTCCAGCGCAAGCGCGAGATGTTGGAGGAAAAAGTCAAGATCAAGGAAGCTCAGGGTCGTCTCGCACCGGGGAACTAAAACGATCCACTCTTATCGCATCAGCCCGGCGACGTGCGAAACGTTTCAACTTGCAAGCATCTCGCCGGGCTTTGCCTGCGCCCTGAAAACGCGGCCCAGGCCGCCTACTCCGTATTCAGGCGGGCCGCGGCCCCCAGCGCCTTTTGCGCCGCCTTCTTGAGCTTGCCCGCGATGAGGAAGCCGGGGTTGATGGCGAGGCACCTGTCCGCCTCGGCCACGGCAGCGGCGAAATCGCCCAGCTCGTAGTGGATGCGGCCCAGGTTGAAGTGCAGGTTCTCGTCGGCCTCGGAGGCCGCAAGCGCCTTCTCGTAATAGCTCCGGGCCATGTCCAGCAGCCCGTGCTTGCGCATGCGGATGCCGAATTCGTTGAACAGGAACTTGTTCTCCGGGCCGAACGCCAGGTCGATGGACATGATCTTCTCGAAAATCTCCCTGGCCTCCTCCATCTTGCCGGCCGTGAGATAGGCGTTGCCCAGGCCGAAAATGGCGCGCAGGTTCTCGGCGTCGTATTCCAGCGCCTTCTGGAACGAAGCTTCGGCCTTGTCCGTGCGGCCGGCCTCGAGATGCTTCTCGCCCTTGGCGAGTTCCGCGAGCATCGCGTCCATGCGCGGCTTGACCTGGTTGTAGTAGATCAGCGGCTCGGGCTTGTACTTGGAGAAAAACTCCTCGTCCGAAACCGGCGAACGCTCGCCGCTCGGCACGCTGTTGGCGTTGAGCGCCTGTACCAGGATGCCCGTTTCCGGCGTCTTCTCGGCGTAATAGTACAGCACGCGCTCGCTTTCCTTCGTGGTGACCCCGATCCCCACCTTGTAGCCTTCCCGCACCGACACCGCCACGGCAAACCGTTCGGCTCCGTTGTTCTCGGCCATGCGCTCCTCCCCCGGGCCTGCCCGGACTTCGCCTCAGACGCGTAGGTACCAAAAATCGCACTTCTTGGCAGCACGTCGTTGTCCGAAACTCGCGGCACACGGAAAACCGGCTTTTCTATGCGTAAACAGACAAGCATTCCAGCGAGAAACAGTCAAAAGGAACATTTTCTCCTTGCCAGGAGTATCACAATCCGATACGTTTTTACATCTTCGTCCAAAGACGTGACGCTTCCGCTTGTATTCCTCGGGGACAGTCCCTGGTCATGCGCAAACGGCACGCTTGGGGAGTCAACAGAGAGTGCGCGCCGACCGTTTCCCTCCGCTTCGAAGCCCAGTCCGACGGATGCACTCCAACTATCGGGCCATTCCGGCCGTACGGCCGATGGAATCGTCCTGGGAAGGAGCGTAGCCGGCGGTCCCGTTGGCGAACCGACCTCCGTACACGCTTCCGATCGCTTTGACGTCCAACCGTTTGGGAGTCCGTTTCTCATGTCCAAGAACATCTACGTTGGCAACCTGCCTTTCCGCACCACCGAGGACAGCGTCCGCGATCTGTTCGGGCGCTACGGCGAAGTCCAGTCCGTCAAACTGATCTCCGACCGCGAAACCGGCAAGCCGCGCGGCTTCGGATTCGTCGAGATGGACGACGACGCCGCCGCCGACGAGGCCATCCGCGCCCTGGACGGCGCCGAGTTCGAGGGGCGCAGCCTCAAGGTCAACGAGGCCAAACCCCGCGCGCCCAGGCCGCCCCGTCGTCCGGCCTGGTAGGCCACACCTTCTTCCGTCTTCCGGGGCCGCGCCTGCGCCAGGCCCCGGAAGGCCCCACGGCCGCCGCGCCGTCGCTTCATGGTGATGTTGTTCCTGTGCGGCCGCGGGGATCCGTTTCCTTGTCCCACGGCGCTGCCTGCGTCGGCGCATGTTGCTGCGCCCGGGCATCCGCGACGCCTTCCCCTTGCGCCCCCGGCGCTTCTCCGTGCCTGCCTCGCGACTGCGGCCCTTCCCTCAAGGCCCGCGCCTCGCAGCCGTGACGCGCCTTTCCTCCACGGCCCGTTTCTGATAGGGACACGCCATTGCCCAGGAGAAGCCCATGCACGTCAAATACCTCATCATCGGCGCAGGCCCCACAGGGCTCGGCGCGGCCTGGCGGCTGACACAGCACGGCGAACACGATTTCCTCGTCCTCGAACGCCATGACCACGTCGGCGGCCTGGCCGCGAGCTTCACCGACGCGGCCGGCTTCACCTGGGACGTCGGCGGACACGTCGTCTTCTCCCACTACCCGGCCTTCGACGCATTGCTCGAGACGCTGCTCGGCGACGACGTGCTGCGCCACGAGCGCGAGTCCTGGATCCGTGCCGCCGGCACCTTCGTGCCCTACCCCTTCCAGAACAACATCCGCCGCCTGCCGCCGGAACTGGCCTGGGAATGCGTCGCCGGCCTGCTCGAGGCCGGACGGGCCGCGGCCGCCGGCAAATGCGTAACCCCGCCGGCCAACTTCCGCGAATGGGTGGACCGGGTCTTCGGCCCGGGCATCGCCCGCCTGTTCATGGTGCCCTACAATTTCAAGGTCTGGGCCCATCCCGGCGAAGTCATGTCCCACCGCTGGATCGGCGAACGCGTTTCCGTGGTGGACGCCGACCGGGTCATCAAGAACATCATCCTCGGCCGCGACGACGTGGCCTGGGGGCCCAACAACACCTTCAGCTTCCCCCTGCGCGGCGGCACGGGCGA
>DQED01000304.1 GCA_003525525.1 Desulfovibrio sp. | reverse complement strand
ATCTGGTTGATGAAGATGACCGACGTGTTGGATTTGTGGATGGTGCCGGTCAGCTTGCGCATGGCGTGGGACATGAGCCGCGCCTGGCCGCCCACCTGCGTCTCGCCCATCTCGCCCTCGAGTTCGGCCTGGGGGATGAGCGCGGCCACGGAGTCGATGACCACCACGTCCACCGCGCCCGAGCGCACGAGCAGGTCGGCGATGTCCAGGGCCTGTTCGCCGTAGTCGGGCTGGGAGATGAGCAGTTCCGGGGTGTTGACGCCGAGCCGCTTGGCGTAGTTCACGTCCAGGGCGTGTTCGGCGTCGATGAAGGCGGCGGTGCCGCCGAGCTTTTGCGATTCGGCGATGATGTGCAGGGCGAGCGTGGTCTTGCCCGAGGATTCCGGGCCGTAGATTTCGGTGATGCGCCCTTTTGGGATGCCGCCGATGCCGAGCGCCAGGTCCAGGCCGATGGAGCCGGTGGAGATGGACGGAATTTTTACGTGGGCGGAGTCTTCCAGACGCATGACCGCGCCCTGCCCGTGTTTGCGCTCGATGGTGGTCAGCGCGGTGGCCAGGGCTTCGTTGCGGAAATCTTCCGGGGATTGTGCGGGCTTGCGGGCCATGTCGCCGTGCTCCTGCTAAAGTGTCCGGGGCGCAAGTGCGGCTACATAGCAAAATCCTTGCCGCCCGGCAACGTCGGCGGGGTGGGGCAAACCGCTTGCCATGCGGCCGCCGAGCCCTTAGCTACGCCGCATGAAATCCTACCACGCCCTGGCCCTTTTTTCCGGGGGCCTCGACAGCATACTCGCCGCCAAGACCGTCCTCGAGCAGGGACTCGACGTCCTGTGCCTGCACTTCGTCAGCCCCTTTTTCGGCAAGCCCGACAAGATCGCGCGCTGGCGCGACATCTACGGCCTCGACATCGTGCCCGTGGACGTCTCCGACGCCTACGTGCGCATGATGGCCGCCGGCCCCGCCCACGGCCTGGGCAAGATCCTCAACCCCTGCGTGGACTGCAAGATCCTCATGCTGCGCCGGGCCAAGGCGCTGCTCGCCGACTACGGCGCATCCTTCATCATTTCCGGCGAAGTCCTCGGCCAGCGGCCCATGTCCCAGCGCCTGGACGCGCTCAACATCATCATCCGCGACTCCGATACCAAGGGCATCCTGCTGCGGCCCCTTTGCGCCAAACGCCTGCCCGAAACCGAAGCCGAGCTCTCCGGGCTCGTGGACCGGGAGCGCCTGCACGCCATCAGCGGCCGCGGCCGCAAGGACCAGCTCGCCCTGGCCGCGCACTTCGCCCTGGCCGAAATCCCGACGCCCGCCGGCGGCTGCCTGCTCACCGAGGAACCCTCGGCCAAGCGCTTCTTTCCGCTTTTCATCCACAAACCCGCGCCCACGCCCGCCGACTTCGAGCTGGCCAACATCGGCCGCCAGTTCTGGAGCGGCAACCGCTGGCTCGCCATCGGCCGCAACCAGTCCGACAACGCGCGCCTGGAAAAAATCGTCGCCCCCGGCGACCTCGTCTTCAAGGTGCGCCACCTGCCCGGTCCCCTGGGCGTCGCCCGGCCCATGCCCGAGAGCGCCTGGGACGCGGACGCCGTGGCCGACGCCGCCGCCTTCATCGCGTCGTTCAATCCCAAGGCCATGGCCGTCGCCGGCAACGTGCAGGTGGACGTGACCGGCTTCCCGGGCTCGCCCGTGCTCGTCGCCCCCGGCCGCAACACGCCGCTCGATTGGCAGGAGCCCACCTGGGAAACGGCCAAGGAAGGCAAACGCGAACGCTTCACCATCCACGGCGTGGGGGGAAGATAGGGAAGAAGGAAAGAGGGGAAGAGGAGAGGAAGATGCCTCCGGCGGCCGGGGGGATAATCCCCCCCGGACCCCCTTGACGGGGGGGAAGGGTTGAGAGACGAACCCGGGCAGGACACGACGCATCCGCGTCCCCTTATTTTACCCCTTCGAGGGGGTCCGGGGGGCATCATGCCCCCCGGCCGCCGGAGGCATCTTTCCTCTTCTTCCTACTCTTCCCTCTCACCCAACATGCCGCCCGCGATCATCCAGCGATGCACGGCCTCGCGCACGGCGGCGGCGGCGAGGTAGGCGCAGTGGCGGTCGTCGTCGGGAAACCGCCCGACCGTGCCGACGATGGCCTCCTCGTCGATGTCCACGGCGTCGTCGAGGCTCTTGCCCTTGGCCAGGGCCGCGGCCGTGGCCGCGGCGATCTGGCTGGAGGCGCAGCCGTCGGTGTCGAAGTCCGTCTCCACGATGGTCTCGCCTTCGATCAAGAGGGCGATGACGATGGTGTCGCCGCAGGAGCCCTTGACCGAACCCACGCTCGTGGGCTGGGCCAGGCGTTTGCGCGAGGGCGTGTCGCGCCAGATGGCGAAGCCTTTTTCGCCGAAACGGGCGACGAGGTCGGCTTCCTGTTCCTGTTCGAAGACCTCGAGGATCATGTCCAGGGCATCCTGGTTTTTTTCCGCGTCCATGGACCGCTCCCTATCCGTTGAGGGGCTGCGCGGCCGGCGGATTGTCCAGGGCTTTGACGACCTCGGCGATGACCTGCTTGAAGGCCACGGCCGAAGGGCTCTTGCCGGCCACGGCCAGGAACACGTCGCCGTCGTCGCCGGAGCGGGCCACTTCCGGATCGATGGGGATGCGGCCGAGGAACGGCACGCCGGCTTCCTTTGCCAGGCGTTCGCCGCCGCCGCTGCTGAAGATCTCGTGGACCGCGCCGCAGGACGGACAGGCGAAGCCGCTCAGGTTTTCCACGATGCCGACGATGGGCGTGGAAAGCTGGCGGCAGAAGGTGATGGAGCGGCGCACGTCGTCCAAGGCCACGTCCTGGGGCGAGGTGACGATGACGGCCATGGCCTTTTCATTGAAAATCTGGAGCACGGACAGGGGCTCGTCGCCGGTGCCCGGGGGGCAGTCCACGACGAGGACGTCGCGCTCGCCCCAGCCGACCTGCTCGGCCAGCTGCTGGATGACGCCGGCCTTGGCCGGGCCGCGCCAGATGACGGCATCGTCCTTGCCGGGCAGCAGGAAGCCGATGGACATGACGCCGAGGTTCCAGTGCCAGTCCACGGGCACGAGGCGCTCTCCGGCCATGTCGGGCCGGCTGCCGGTGAGCTTTAAAAGGCGCGGGATGCTCGGGCCGTGGACGTCCACGTCGAGCAGGCCCGTGCGTTTGCCCTCCATGGCGAGACCGGCGGCAAGGTTGGCGGATACCGTGGATTTGCCCACGCCGCCCTTGCCGGACAGGACGACCACCACGGCCTTGACCTTGTCGAAGCCGGTCGGGGGTTTCTTCTTGATCTCGTCGTTTAAGTCGCGAAGTCCTTGTTCGTTCATGATGCGTCGTTCTCCGGTGGTATGGCGTGAAACCCGCCGCAGCACCGGTGGGCGCTTGCTGGGCGCGCGCCGGGCGAAAGCAGGGTCTCCAGTCGATTGTGCAGGAGGGCGGCGAGCACGGCGGGCACGTCGCCGGCGATCCAGGGGGCCACAGCCACGCCGTGGCGGGCGAAGGGGGCCAGGCAGCAGCAGGTGGCCCCGCCGCATACGAGCAGCGCCACGTCCAGGCGCGACAGCAGCATGGCCAGCGCCGGCAGCCCCCCCTCGGGCATGGGCCAGGCGGCCTCTTCCACAAGGGCGTCGCCGGCCAGCCGGTACAGGCGCAACAGCGTCGCCGTCTCCAGCAACGTGGCCAGGCGCTGGCCGTGGCAGGCCAGACAGACGCGCGGCTTGGCGGGGTGGTGCTGTGTTGCGGAATGGGCGCTCGGCGACATGGTGAACCTCGCGCTCCCCTAAGCAGAATTCGTGCCGCATAGAGAATGCCTGCTATCGTGGTGTGTTGGTCGCGTGGGCTCTGTTCAGGCCGCCTCCTTTTGGGATAAAAACACGCCTTTTGATATTATGGTCGGCTATTTTTTAGCCCATGCGGCAGCTTTTTTTGTGCCCAAAGCGACGCATTACGCGGTGGGGAACCGTGTGTTCTGGCAGCAGGGAAGGACTGGGCGCATTTTTCGCCCGATGGCCGCAGGACGGCGGCTGGCGCGGCAGGCGGGCGCGCGCCCGCTGGCCATTTGCATGGGCTGCGTATAGAGTTTCCGCGCCCGTGAAAGGCGCGTTTCGGGCGCGACCGGCGCGGCGCGGAGGGAGCCATGACCGAGAAGCCGTTTATCCGCCGGATCGCCCTGGCGCTGTGGATCGTTTCCGTCGTGGCGACGTGCTGGGTGTCGTTGACGCCGCGTCTGGAGCTGCCCGTCGATTTCTGGAACGCCGACAAGCTCTTTCACGGCCTCACCTACGCCTGGCTCGGCGCGTTGCCGCTTTGGGCGTTTTCCACGGGCGACCGCGCCCGGGCGGCGGCCTATCTGATGATTCCCCTGGGAGGGCTGCTCGAATGGGGCCAGTCCTTCGTGCCGGGGCGCACGGCCAGCATGGGCGACGCCGTGGCCAACGCCCTGGGCGTCTTCGTCGGCATCTGGATCGCCGAACGCTGCATGTCCCGCTGCCGGGGCTGCCGGGATTTCGAGGAGTAGACCGGCGGTCTTCCTTATTTTTCCGTGGCGCAGAAAACGCCGTCCCAGTCCTCGGGCGGCGCGCTAGCCAGATTGGCGCGACAGCGGTCGGCCATGAGCGCGGCGGCCGGGTCTTTCTCTCCGCTCGCGGCGCAGGCTTCGGCAAAGGCCGTTTCCGCTTCCTCCCATCGGCGCGCCAGGTAGGCGTCGAGCCCTTCCTCGTAGCGGGCGATCGCGGCCAGTCGCGCGGCGTCCACTTGCCCCGCGCGGCCGACCAGTTCGCGTACGACCACGCCTTTCGCCTTGCCCTTGACCGCCACGCAATCGAGACGCCGCGCGACGAAGCGGTCTCCTGTCCTTTGGTAACAGGATTCGCTGACGAGGATGTGCGTGCCGTAGACCTTGTTGAGCCCTTCCAGGCGGCTGGCCAGGTTCACGGCGTCGCCGATGATGGTGTAATTCATGCGGTCGGGCGAGCCGATGTTGCCGACGATGACCTCGCCGCTGTGCAGGCCGATGCGCGTTTCGAAGACGGGTTGCCCCGCGACGGTGAAGCGCGCGCGCAGGGCCTCGAGGCGTTCCCGGCAGTCCAGGGCGGCCTCGCAGGCCTGGATCGCGTGGTCTTCGCGGGGAAGCGGCGCGCCCCAGAAGGCCATGACGCTGTCGCCGATATATTTGTCCACGGTGCCGTGGCGCTCGAGGATGACATGGCTGACGGCTTCGAAATACGCGCCGAGGTTTGTCACCAGCGCCTCGGGCGCAAGGGCTTCGGCCAGCCTTGTGAACCCGGCGATATCGGAAAAAAAGGCTGTCACTTCGCGGCGTTCGCCTTCGAGCATGGCCTCCTTGCGCAGGGCGTGCAACTGAAGCACGAGATCGGCGGGGACGTATTTCTTGAAGGAGCGCAGGGAACTGCGCATGCCGGCTACGGCCGCGGCGATGTCGTGGACCTCGAGGAGCCGCGAAGTGACCACGGCGTCGGAGGACAGGTCCAGGCGGCCGACCTTGTCCACTTCGCCGGCCAGGACGGTAAGGGAGCGGGACATGGCCTTGGCCAGCGTCAGTCCGAGCAGCAGCGCGATGCCGGTAAGCCCGGCGATGCCGGCGAAGATGACGCGGCTGCGCCTGTTGACGCCGGCCAGGATGTCGCTTTCCGGGATGGCGATGCCCACGGCGAACTGGGCGTCGCTGCGGTAGGGGAAGCGCATCATGCGGCAGATGATGGTCGCGCCGTCCGCGCCCGCGAACTCGAAGCGCCCGGCGTTTTCCTTGGTGGCGCTGCGAAGCAGGAACAGTTCCACGGCCTTGCGGAGCGTGACGTCCGGCAGCCCATCCAGGGGGTACAGGGCGTAGGGATTTTCCGTGTCTGCGGGATTGTGGCGCACGAGTTGGTTGATGTCTTCCTCTCCGTGCATGGGCACGGCGATGACTTGGTGTTTGTCGTTGAGGATGAACGCCTTGCCGTGTTGGAGGATCTGCAGCGTGCCCAGGAATTGGGAGAGGGTGACGACGTTGATGTCGATGGAGGTGACGGCCAGCAACTCATGCTTCGCGTTGTAGATGGGCGCAACGCAGGAATAGACGAACTGCTTGCGCAACCCCGAGACATAAATGTCCGTCCAGGCCGCCCCTCCCTTGGCGATGGCCGCCTTCCACCAGGGGCGTGTCCGGGCGTCGTAGCCTTTAGCCAGATCCTTGACCGTGTTCTTGAACGCCGGATCGTCGTTGTAGGCGGGATTCGCGTGCTGCCAGGTCATGCGCACGCCATGTGCGTCGCGCACGTAACAGCGCATGGACACGGAGTCGTCGGGCATGCGTTCGGCCTTGTACTTGTCGCCGTTCGGCAGGCCGATGTCCACGGAAGTGAAGCCTTCGTTGTCGCGGATGAACGCCGCGGCGGTGCGCATCAGGGCCTGACCGTCGCGGGTGTCGAGGATGCCGCTGCCGATAAGGAAATCGAGTTCGGCATTGGCTCGTTCCGCGGAATCGAACAACGTGCTGGTTTTGCCGATGATTCCCTTGGCCACCTCGTCGGTCATGTTGTCGGTGAGTTCCATCAGGGAGCGCCGGCTGCCGCCGTAGGAAACCAGAAAGACCGTTAGTGCGGTGAAGACGGTGAGGCTGGCAATGACTGTGGCCAGGGTGAAACGCAGGGTGATTTTCATGAAACGCTGCTTTGTTCTTATCGTTGCGGCGACGAAAAATGAAATCGTAATTTTTACGATTACATGAAAGATATGAAGTTGTATAGTCATGGATTCCGCCCTGCGGCGGCGCTCGCGTCGCCGCAGGGCGCTGGGCGGCCGGTTTCCCGGCTCGGCGCGCATGTGCGCGCCTACTGCGCCGGCGCGAT
>DQED01000422.1:19805-19960 GCA_003525525.1 Desulfovibrio sp. | reverse complement strand
GACGACGCGGCCGCGCGGGGCGGGCTCGAGGGCGTCCTCCGCGAGACGGCATCGGGCTGGGTGAGCCAGGGGCGCTTGCCCGAACTGGTGAATAAGGCGTTCCTGCGCGTCGGGCGCGTGGCCTGGATGTACAACAAGGCCGTCAAATACGTGCT
>DQED01000422.1:19437-19736 GCA_003525525.1 Desulfovibrio sp. | reverse complement strand
GGCGGGGCCAAGCTCATGACCATATTGCTCCTGCATGAGCTGCGCGCCATGCGGCCGGACTGGCGCTTCGTGTGCGTCGTTTCCGACGCCGCCTACGAGGAGCTCGCGCACCTGGACGCGCCGAACGTGGAGCGGGTGCGCGCCGGCGTCATCGGCATGGTCCGGGGCATTTCCACCTGGCGGGGCAGGAAGGTCGATCTGCTTTTTTGTCCCTTCACCATGCCCTATTACCAGCACCCCGACGTGCCCGCCGTTTCCGTGATCTACGACTTGCAATACGCCTATTATCCGCAGTTTTT
>DQED01000422.1:1729-19417 GCA_003525525.1 Desulfovibrio sp. | reverse complement strand
CGAGCGGCTGGTGTGCATCTCGGACTTCGCCCGCGATACGGTGCTGGAGCAGGGCAACGTGCCGCCGGGCCGCACGGCGACCATCCACATTTCCCTGCCGCGCCGGCTCTCTCGCACCGCGCCCGAGGCCGTGGCCGCCGCGCGGGCGCGCCTGGGCCTTGGAGACGATCCCTATTTCCTCTATCCGGCCAATTTCTGGCCCCACAAGAACCACCGTATGCTGCTGACGGCGTTTGGCATGCTCTGCGCCGCGCGGCCCAAGGATTCGGTGCGCCTCGTGCTCACCGGCGCGGACACGGGCCTGCGCCAGGAGCTCGGCCGGGCCGTGGCGCACCTCGGGCTCGAAGGGCGCGTGGTTTTTGCCGGCTACGTGGCCGACGAAGAGCTTTCGGCGCTTTTGACCGGCGCGGCTGCGCTGGTTTTCCCCTCGCTCTTCGAGGGCTTCGGCATGCCGCTCGTCGAGGCCATGGCCGTGGGCACGCCCATCGTCTGCGCAAACGTCACGAGCCTGCCCGAGGTCGGCGGCGAGGCCGCGCTCTACTTCGACCCGCGCCGCCCCGACGACATGGCGCAGGCCATGGGCCGCATCCTGGACGAGCCGGCGCTCGCCGCGGCGCTTGTGGCCAAGGGGCGCGAACGCCTGTCCGTCTTCGGCGGGCCCGAGGACATGGCGCGCAAGTACCTTGCGGTCTTTACGGACGTGCTCACGCGCCCCGTGTCCCAGAGCACGGCCGTGCGCGGGCTTTACGGCGACGGCTGGTGCGGCGCGCGGCTCTTCGTCGCCTACGGTCCGGCCGCGCACCGCCAATGGCTGCGGGCGCGCTTCGCCTTGCCGGCGGAGGCGCCTTCTGGCCGCGTGCGCATCGAGGCATTCCTCGACGGCAAGCGCATCGGCCCGGCGCGCACGCTTGCCCGGGGCAAGGAAACATCCTTTTCCATCGATCTCGCGCCCCACGGCGGCTATGTGGAATTCTTCTTCGACGGCGCGCGCCGGGGGGAAGGCGCGGACCGGCGCAAGCTGGCCGCGCGCTGCCTGGAGCTGCGCCTGACCGACGGCGCGCGCGAGGTCGATCTGCGCTACGACGAGGCGGCCCATGGCTAGGCCGAGCATCTGCGCCGTCACGCCCTCGTACAACCAGGGGCGCTTCATCGGCCGCACCATCGAAAGCGTGCTCGCCCAGGGCGTCGACGGTCTGGAATACGTGGTCATGGACGGCGGCAGCACGGACGAAACCGTAAGCATCCTGGAACGCTATGCGGTGGCGGGGAAGCTGCGCTACGTGAGCGAACGCGACAAGGGCCAGCCCGACGCGGTCAACAAGGGCATCGCCGCGACCTCGGGCGAGGTCATCGCCTGGCTCAATTCCGACGACGTCTATTTCTCGGGGGCCTTTGAAGCGGTACTTGAAGTTTTCGAAAAGAATCCTGAAGTGGATGTCGTTTACGGCGACGGGGACCACATCGACGTGAACGATGCCGTGATCGAGCCATACCCGACCGAGCCCTTCGACCTGGAGCGCCTGAAAAGCCGCTGCATCCTTTGCCAGCCGGCGGCGTTTTTCCGGCGACGCATCGTGGAGCGCCTGGGCGCGCTCGACCTGCGCTGGCAGTACACCCTCGATTACGAGTTCTGGCTGCGTCTGGCCAAGGGCGGCGCGGTCTTTGCCTATCTGCCGCGAAAGCTCGCCGGGTCTCGCTTTTACCCGCAGACGAAGACGTCCGGGGCCAAGCTCAAGGTGCACGCGGAAATAAACGACATGCAAGTCGCGACCTTCGGCCGCGCGCCCGACCGCTGGCTGGCCAATTACGCCCATGCCCTGGTGCGTGAGAAGTGGCGGCTCCGGGAGGGAGGACCGCTTTTCACCCCGGCCGTGGCCCTGGCGTCCCTTGGCGCTTCCCTGCGCTGGAACCGGGGCGTTTCGCCGGCCCTTGGGCGCGCGGCGGCGTCCTGGCTTTCGCGCGGGCTCCTTTTCCCGGACGCGTCCTTATGAAGATCGGCTTTGACGTCTCCCAGACCGGCGCGGGCAAGGCAGGCTGCGGCTACTTCGCCGCCGGGCTGCTCGATGCGCTTTCCCGCGTGGACGAACGCAACGAGTATGTCCTCTATCCCGCGTTCGGCGATTTTTTCTGGGAGCCGCGCCCCAAGGCCTGCCTGCGCCCGGCCGGCGGGCGCTTCCGCACGGGGCCGACATTTCGCCGGTTCACGTCCCAGAAGCGCTTCTTTCGCCAGCCGCCGCCGGATTTCGAAGCCCGCCTCGGCGCGCCGGACATCATACACGCCAACAATTTCTACTTCCCCACGGGGCTTTCCCGGGCGCGCTGCGTCTACACGCTTTACGACCTGTCGTTTCTGGTCGAGCCGGCCTGGACCACGGAGGGCAACCGCACGGGCTGCTTCGACGGCGTGTTTCGCGCCGCGACCGCAGCCGACTGGATTGTTTCCATTTCCGAGTATTCCCTTAAGCACTTCTTGAAGGTTTTCCCGCGCTATCCCCGGGAGCGGACAACGGTCGCGCCGCTGGCCAGCCGCTTTTACGAAACCTCGCCGCGCGTGAAGCCGAAGGCCGTCGGCGACCTTGCGCCGGGCGGCTTCTGGCTGTGCGTGGGCACCATCGAGCCGCGCAAGAACCACGAACGCTTGTTCGCGGCCTATGCGGCCTGGCTGCGCGAGACGGGCGGGGACATGCCGCTGGTGCTGGCCGGCGGCAAGGGCTGGCTCATGGACGACGTGGCGCGCACGGTGCGCTCTCTCGGCATCGCGGAGAGGCTCGTGTTCACGGGCTACGTCTCCGACGCCGAACTGGCGTGGCTTTACGCCTCGTGCCACGCGTTTCTCTATCCGTCGCTCTTCGAGGGCTTCGGGCTGCCGGTGCTCGAGGCCATGAGCCTGGGCGCGGCGGTGGTCTGTTCGGACGCGACTTCGCTTCCCGAGGTGGCCGGCGACGCGGCCGTGCTGGTCGATCCCCTGGACGTCGGCGGGCTTTGCCGGGCCATGGCCGCGGTCACGGACGACGCGGCCCTGCGCGAGGGCCTACGGCGCAAGTCGCGCAAGCGGGCGGGGCTTTTTTCCTGGGAGAAGACTGCCCATGAAGTCCTCCTTGCGTATCGGCATGTGGTCGATTGCAGCAAGAGATCAGGGTGAGAGGATTTCAACTTTGTTTTTTATATTCTTGGATTGTGCACGGCAAATGACGAATGCATCATAATGGTTTGCCTGGAGACTCGAGAATGGAATATGAAATCCGATTTGATTGCGAGGGCGTGGATTGGACATTGGTCGCTGCTACGCTCAAAAACGTCGGTATGGCCTATTTTGAACCGGACGCGCACCGCCGGGCGTTCGTAGCAAGTCATACGGTCGTGTTTGTCCGGGACGGTGACCGGTTGATCGGTTTCGGCCGGGCGATTTCCGATGGCGTCTATCAGGCGGCCATCTATGATGTCGCGGTTGTTCCGGAGTTCCAGGGCAAAGGATTGGGGCGCGCCATCATGACAAACATTCTCTCGCGTCTCTCGCATTGCAATATAATACTCTATGCCTCGGTCGGGAAAGAGGGATTTTACCGTAGTCTGGGCATGCGGAGCATGAAGACCGGAATGGCTCTTTTCAAGAATGTCGAAGCAATGGCGGCAAAAGGATTTACGGATTAGAAGCCGTCGGGATTGAAATATTCTCGGCTGCGTTCATCCCGACGGGATCCTTTCCTCTCGCGGTATCCCTGAAGACGCTTCCTGGCTTATTCTTTTTCGCGATCCCGGACATCGTCCCGCCAGCCATTGAGCGGCGCGCAGCAGCCGTGCCCGATGCCGAGCAGAAACCGCATGCGCTCGCCTTTGATCGGGTCTTCGGCCAGACGGCAGCGGTAGCGTCCGCTCGGTTCATCCCAATAGATGTCGGGACAGCGCTTTTGATAGCCGTAGAGGATGTGCGACTCCACGCACGGGTCCGACAGGCAGCACCAGCCGCACCCGACGCAGGGCAGGGAACTCAGGTTCGAGGCAGACGGGCTGCCTGGCCGGTAACCGGGCCAGGCAGTGCCGGAGGCGTCATCGATGGCATGGCGTCGGGCTCCTGTGGCGGCCCCGTCACCGAAGCGGGGCCTTGGTGGCTTGTGTTTCCCTTGCACCGTATGCCGCCTCGGCCTCCGGGCCAAGCGATTTCGTGACAATTTCATCTTGCACGATTCCCGGCTTGACATCTTGATGCAACTCTGTTGCATCAAGCCATCGGCCGCGCCCATGCTTTGGCGCGCCAAGGGAGAAGCCATGAAGAAACTCTTTGCCTTGATTGCGGGAATCGTTTTCGCCTGGAGCACGCCGGCGGCGGCGAAGATGCTCGTTGCGGTGAGCATCGCGCCCCAGGCGTATTTCCTCAAACAAATCGCTGGAGACCGGGTGGACGCGCTGGTCATGGTGCCGCCAGGGGCCGACGCGCACACCTATGAGCCCAAGCCCCGCCAACTGGCGGAACTCGGCAAGGCGTCACTCTATTTCGGCATCGGCATGGATTTCGAAAACGCCTGGCTGCCGCGCTTCAAGGCCGCCAACCCGAACATGGTCGTCGTGCGCACGGACGCCGGCATCGAAAAAATGCCCATGGTCGCCCACGAGGACGAGGACGATCATGACCACGGCAAGCACGCCGACGGGAAAAAGGGAGCGGAGCACCACGAGGAAGGCCACCACCATGAAGCCGGCGAGCCCGATCCCCATGTCTGGCTTTCGCCGAGTCTCGCCAAGGTGCTCGCCGCGTCCATGCGTGACGCCCTGGCCAAGGCCGATCCGCAGGGCGCACCCGACTACGCTGCAGGCTACGAACGCTTTGCCGCCTCTTGCGACACCCTGGCCGCCGGCATACAACAGCGGTTCGCCGACCTGCCCCCGGGCGAGCACAAATTCATGGTGTTTCACCCGTCCTGGGGGTATTTCGCCCGTGACTTCGGCCTGACCCAGGAGCCCATCGAGGCACTCGGCCGCGAACCCGGGCCCAAGGCCCTTGCGGCGCTCGTGCGCGAGGCCAAGAAGGACGGCGTCAAGGTGGTCTTCGTCCAGCCGCAGATGAGCACCCGTCAGGCGCAAGCCATTGCCCAGGCCATCGGCGGCGAAGTCGCGGCCCTGGACCCCCTGGCCGAGGACTGGGCGGCCAATCTCGAAAACGCGGCCAAAGCCCTGCGCAAGGGCATGGCCGGACAAACGGAGCCTAAGTGACCCAACCGGTCGTCGATATCCGCGACCTGACGTTTTCCTACAACGGCCAGGCGGCCCTTTCCGGGGTCGACCTGGCCGTTGCGCCCGGAGAGCGTCTCGCCGTGCTCGGTCCCAACGGCGGGGGCAAGACCACGCTTTTGAAGCTCATTCTCGGCATCCTGCGCCCGAGTTCCGGAAGCATCGCCGTCTTCGGCGAGGAACCCGGCCGCAACAGCCGCTGCATCGGCTACGTGCCCCAGCGCCTGGAAGGCGCGGCCGCGCGCAAGGACCTGCCCATACGCGTCCTCGAGGTGACGCTCATGGGCATGCTCGCCCCGGGACGGCACGGTTTCCGCTATTCCCGGCAGGAAATACGCAAGGCCGAAGAGGCCCTGGCCCGCGTGGAGATGCACGCCTTCAAGGACCGCCGTTTCTGCGACCTCTCCGGCGGCCAGCAGCAGCGCACGCTCATCGCCCGCGCCCTGGTCTCGGACCCGGAACTCCTCATCCTCGACGAGCCCACGGCCAACATCGATCCCCAAGGCAAGTTCTGCCTCTACGAGGTGCTCTCGCGCATCGGCCAGGGAGTGACCTCGCTCGTGGTCAGCCACGACATGAGCATCCTGGCCGCGGGGGTGACGGCCGTGGCCTGCGTCAACGGCCGGGTGCTCCACGCCCCGGAGCCCCGACTCACCAAGGAGATGGTCGATCTCCTCTACGGCGTGCACAGCCACAGCTGTCCCATGGACGCCTTCCTGCGCCGCATGCCCCCGGACCTCGCGGCCATTGCCCCCCCGGAGCGCCGATGATCGCGGACATCATTTCCCTGCCGTTCATGCAGCACGCCTTTCTGGCGGCGCTTCTGGCCGCGCTGTGCTGCGGCGTCATGGGCACCCTGGTCGTCGCCAACCGCATGGTCTTTTTGGCCGGAGGCGCGGCCCACGCCGCTTACGGCGGCGTGGGGCTGGCCTATTTCCTTATCCTGCCCGTGCTGCCCGTCACCGTCGCCTTCACCGTGGCCGCCGCCCTGTGCATGGCCGCCCTGACCCGGCGGCGCGTGGAGGACACCGACACGGTCATCGGCGTGCTCTGGGCCGCGGGCATGGCCTTCGGCATCATCCTTCTGGACGTGACCCCGGGCTACAAGCCCGATCTCATGAGCTACCTCTTCGGCAGCATCATCACCGTGCCCGTGGCCGACCTCTACGCCTTGGCCGCGTTGGCCGTTGTCCTTTCCGCCGTGACGCTGCGCCACTACAACGGCTTCGTGGCCATGGCCTTCGACCGGGAATTCGCCGCGGTGCGCGGCGCGCCGGTCGGCATGCTGCATTACCTGCTCACGGCCCTGGCCGCGGTCACGGTGGTGCTGCTCATCCGCGTGGCCGGGCTTATCCTCGTCATTGCGCTGCTGTCCGTGGCCCCGAGCCTCGCGCTGCGACGCACGGCCTCCATGGGGCGGGCCATGCTCCTGGCCACGGCGCTCAACGTCTTTTTCTGCCTGGCCGGCCTGGCCCTGGCCTACGGCTGCGACCTGACCTCGGGCGCGGCCATCATCGCCGTGGCCGCCGCGACCTATTTCCTGTCCCTGTTGCCGGGCCTGCGCGGCCTTGGCCACGGTGCGTAGAGGCGTACGGAAAATGGACGGGAAGGACATGGCCGCCATGCTGGAGGAGGCCGGGGTGGAACCCACGGCGGTGCGCCTGGCCGTGACGCATGTCCTTGCCGACGGCGAGCGCGCCTTGCCCGCCGGGGACATTCTGCGCAAGGTGCGCGAGACCATGCCGGTCAAC
Organism: Desulfovibrio sp.; assembly: GCA_003525525.1. Taxonomy (GTDB): domain Bacteria; phylum Desulfobacterota; class Desulfovibrionia; order Desulfovibrionales; family Desulfovibrionaceae; genus Solidesulfovibrio. The sequence goes on along the minus strand of DQED01000422.1, from coordinate 12,440 downwards.
AAGGTGACGCTCTACCGCATCCTCGACCTCTTCGTGCGCCAGGGGCTGGCCAGCCGGCACAGCAGCGGCGACCGCGCCTTCCGCTACTGCCTGGGACCGCGTTTTTCCGGCCGCGCCCACGGCCACGCCTACTGCCTGCGCTGCGGCCGCATGGCCTGCCTGCCCGCCACGCGCGACCTCGTGGACGTGGCGGCCCTCGGGCGCAGCCTCGATATGGACGTGGTCGGCGTCGAAGTGCGCATCGACGGCGTCTGCGCCGCCTGCCGCCTGGCAGCCGAGAAGGGCGGAACGGGCGGGGCGGTCGAGGACGGCGCGGTTGTTGACGACGCGCCGGGAAAAAATTAGCTTTCCTACTTTCCCACGCTGCCTTCCTGGACACCCGCACGCATGAAAAAAGCGCTGATTTTCGGAATTTCCGGTCAGGACGGGGCCTATTTGGCCAAGCTCCTCCTGGAAAAGGGCTATCAGGTGGCCGGCACCTCGCGCGATGCCCAGATGGCGTCCCTGCGCAATCTCGACCGCCTCGGCATCCGGGAGCGGGTCACGCTTTCTTCCGTGACCCTGACCGATTTCCGCAGCGTGCTGACCGTGCTGACCAAGGTCGCGCCGGACGAGATCTACCACTTGGCCGGTCAGTCCTCGGTGGGTCTGTCCTTCGAGCAGCCCGTGGAAACGTTCATGTCCATCGGCGTCGGCACGCTCAACCTCCTGGAGGCGGTGCGCTTTCTCGGCGCGCCGGTGCGGCTCTACAACGCCTCCTCCAGCGACTGCTTCGGCGACACCGGCGGCGAGCCGGCCACCGAAGCCACGCCGTTTTCCCCGCGCAGTCCCTACGCCGTTGCCAAGGCCGCCGCGCACTTCGAGGTGGCCAACTACCGCGAGGCCTATGCGCTCCATGCCTGCTCGGGCATCCTTTTCAACCACGAGTCGCCGCTTCGGCCCGCGCGCTTCGTGACGCGCAAGATCGTCTCCGCCGCCGCGCGCATCGCGGCCGGGTCGGGCGAGCGTCTGCGCCTGGGCAACATCGAGGTGGCCCGCGACTGGGGCTGGGCCCCGGAATACGTCGAGGCCATGTGGGCCATGCTCCAGCGGGACACGCCCGAGGACCTGGTCATCGCCACGGGCACGACCATCACCCTGGCCGACTTCACGGCCGAGGCCTTCGCCGCCGCCGGCCTCGACTGGCGCGCGCACGTGGACGTGGACCCGGGCCTTTTCCGTCCTTCCGACATCGCCGTCAGCCGGGCCAACCCGGCCAGGGCCGAAAGCCTCCTGGGCTGGAAGGCCGCCAAGCATCCCGCCGACGTGGCCTGGGCCATGGTCGAGCACGAGATGCGCCAACAACCCCTACGGGAGAAGACCGTTTCATGAAGAGCAAAGTCGCCCTCATTACCGGCATCACCGGTCAGGATGGGGCCTATCTGGCCGAACTGCTGCTCCAGAAGGGCTACGAGGTGCACGGAATCAAGCGCCGGGCCTCGCTGTTCAACACCCAGCGCATCGACCACCTCTACCGCGACCCCCACGACATCGGCCGCAAGCTCGTCCTGCACTACGGCGACCTCTCGGATTCCACCAACCTGATCCGCATCATGCAGGAAGTCCGTCCCGACGAGGTCTACAACCTGGCCGCCCAGAGCCACGTCAAGGTGTCCTTCGAGTCCCCGGAATACACCGCGGACGTGGACGCGCTCGGCACGCTGCGCCTGCTCGAGGCCATCCGCATCCTGGGGCTCGAGAAGCACACGCGTTTCTACCAGGCCTCGACCTCGGAGCTGTTCGGCAAGGTGGCGGAGATTCCGCAGACCGAGAAAACGCCGTTCTACCCCAGAAGCCCCTATGCCGTGGCCAAGCTCTATGCCTACTGGATCACGGTCAACTACCGCGAAGCCTACGGCATGTACGCCTGCAACGGCATCCTGTTCAACCACGAGTCCCCCTTGCGCGGCGAGACCTTCGTCACGCGCAAGATCACCCGGGCCATGGCGCGCATCAAGCTGGGCCTGCAAGACTGCCTCTACCTCGGCAACCTCTCCGCGCTTCGCGACTGGGGCCATGCCAAGGACTACGTGGAAATGCAGTGGCTCATGCTCCAGCAGGACGCGCCCGAGGATTTCGTCATCGCCACGGGCCGGCAGTACAGCGTGCGCGATTTCATCCAGATGGCCGCCAGGGAGCTCGGCATCGAACTGCGCTTCGAGGGCGAAGGGGAAAACGAGCAGGGCATCGACGTCGCCAGCGGCAAATGCATCGTCGCCGTCGATCCGCGCTATTTCCGCCCGACCGAGGTGGAGACGCTGCTCGGCGACCCGAGCAAGGCCCGGGAGCGCCTGGGCTGGCAGCCGCGCATCGGCATCGAGCAGATGGTGTCCGAGATGGTGCGCAGCGACCTGCGCGAAGCCGAGCGCGATTCCCTGTGCAGGAGCCAGGGTTTTACGGTTTTCGACTACAACGAGTAGGCTACTCCCTTGACACGGGACAGTCCGATATCTAGCTCATGGCCGGCGCACTGCGCCCCAACCTTCAAGGAGAATCTTCATGGCCTATGACATCCGCCTCGTGAAACTGATCAACGGCGAAACCGTGCTCGGCAAGTGGGACGAAGCCGCCGGCAAGCTGACCGATGTGGCCCTGCTCCAGACCATTCCTTCCCAGCAGGGCGTGCAGATGCTGCTTCTGCCGTTCGGCTACCCCTTCGAGACCGAGGTGGGCGGCGAGATCGAGCTTTCCCATGTGCTCTACCAGTTCAAGAAGTTTCCCGACGAGCTCCAGACCCGCTACCTGGAGGCCACGAGCAACCTGACGCTCTCCACCTCCGGCGACCTCAAGACGTTGTCCAACCTGGCCGGCAAGGGCGGCAACATCTCCAATCTTCTCAAGAAATAGCGGCCCATGCGCTTTTTTCCTCCCCCGGCCCGCGCCGGGGGAGGCCTCCCGCCTCCACCTTCTTGACACCGCGCCGCGGCCGCTGCCGGCGGCCGGAGCATCCATGCGTGAATTCGTCGCCGACCTGCAAAAACCCACCCAGTATCTGGGCGCGGAATGGGGCCGCACGGCCAAGGATCCGGCAGGCGTCCGGGCCCGCGTCGCCCTGGCCTTTCCCGATCTGTACGAGGTCGGCATGTCCTATGTGGGCGGGCGCATCCTCTACGAGGCCGTCAACCGCGTGGAGGGGCTCGCCGCCGAGCGGGTCTTCACCCCTTCCGACGAGGCCGCCGCGCTGCTGCGCGAAAAGGGCGCGCTCCTTTGCACCCTGGAGTCCGACACGCCCCTGGTCTCCTGCGACGTGCTGGCGTTCCACATCACCCACGAGCTCTGTTACACAAACATCCTGTACATGCTCGACCTCGGGGGCATCCCCTTGTACGCCACCGACCGGGGCGAGGGCGGGCCGCTCGTCATCGCCGGCGGCGGCTGTGCGTTCAACGCCGAACCCGTGGCCCCGTTTTTCGACGCCATGGTCATCGGCGACGGCGAACAGGCCCTGCCCGCCATCGTCGAGGCCGTGGCCGCCGCGCGCCGGGAGGGCGTTTCCCGCCGCGACCTGCTCACGCGCCTGACCGCCATCCAGGGCGTCTACGTGCCGGAATTTTTCGCGCCCGGCCCGGACGGCGCGCCGCGCCCCCTGGTTGCCGGCTACGACCGGGTGGAAAAGGCCATCCTGCCCGATCTCGACGCCGCGGCGTTTCCCGCCTGCCAGATCGTGCCCTTCGCCCAGGCCGTGCACGATCGCCTGGCCGTGGAGATCGCCCGGGGCTGCACGCGCGGCTGCCGCTTCTGCCATGCCGGCATGGTCTACCGCCCCGTGCGCGAACGCAGCCTGGACGTGCTCGAACGTCTCGTCGCCGAAGGGCTTTCCCGCACCGGCTACGAGGAGCTGTCGTTTCTTTCCCTGTCCACGGGCGATTTCTCGGCCCTGGAAAGCCTTTTTTCCCGCAGCATCGACCGCTGCCGCCGGGAGCAGGTGGCCGTGTCCCTGCCGTCGCTGCGCGCCGGCACGTTGTCCGATGCCATCCTTTCGATGATGGCCGGCATCCGCCGCACCGGCGCGACCGTGGCCCCGGAAGCCGCGACCCAGCGCCTGCGCGACGTCATCAACAAGGGCATCAGCGAGGAGGACATCCTCGAACACGCGAAAAGGCTGTTCGCCCACGGCTGGCAGCAGGTGAAGCTCTATTTCATGATCGGCCTGCCCACGGAAACCGACGAGGACGTGGAAGGCATTTTCCACCTGGCGAAAAAGGTGCTGGCCGCGGCCCCGCCCGGCACGAAACGGCTGCAGGTCACGGCCGCCATCTCGCCCTTCGTGCCCAAGCCCCACACGCCGTTCCAGTGGGAGGCGCAGATCGGGCTGGAGGCCATCCGCGAGCGGGTGGGGCGGCTGCGTGCGCTTTTTGCCACGGACAAACGCCTGACGCTGCGCTGGCACGAGCCGGAAATGAGCTTTCTCGAGGGCGTGTTCTCCCGCGCCGGCCGGGAGCTCGCGCCGCTCGTCGCAGCCGCCTACCGCGAGGGCGCGCTATTCTGTTCCTGGGTGGACCGCTTCGACCTCGCCCCGTGGCTGCGCGTCTTCGCGGCCGCCGGCTGCGATCCGGCGCAGTGGCTTGGCGCGCGCGACCCGGACGCGCCCCTGCCCTGGGACCATCTTTCCTGCGGCGTGACGCCCGGTTTTTTGCGCCGCGAGCGCGAAAAGGCCCTGCGCGGGGCCGCGACGCCCGATTGTCGCTACGGCGATTGTTCGGGCTGCGGCGTCTGCTCCTATGGCGGCCGCACATCGAGCCTGGACGCGGCCGGAGTGGGCGACATCCGCCCGCGGCTCAACCGCGAAGCCCGCGAACACGACGCCATCGCCGCGCCGCCGGCCCCGCCGCGCGAGGACCTGACCGTCAAGGCCGCGCACCTGCGCGTCTGGTACGCCAAGACCGGCAGCGCCGTGTACCTGAGCCAGCTCGAACTGGCGCGGCTTTTCGAGCGCGCCTTGCGCCGGGGCGGGCTCAAGCCCAGCTTTTCCGCAGGCTACCATCCGCTGCCGCAGATCTCCTTCGGCCGGGCCCTGCCCGTGGGCGTGGCAAGTGTTGCCGAATGGACGGCGATCTTCCTGCGCGAGCCCGTCTCGCCCGAGGAGTTCGCCGCGCGGCTCAATCCCAACCTACCGGAAGGCATGGCCGTCATCGGCGTGGACGCGCTGCCTCCGGGGCGCAAGATCGCCCATCCGGTCGCGGAAGCCTATGAACTTGTCGCGCCGCAGGCCCTGGCGGACGGCTGCCTCGACGCCTGGCGTGATTTCGCCGCCGCCGCGAGCTTTCCCGTCACCTGGGAATCGAAGAAAGGGCCGCGCGGCATCGACGCCAAAACCCTGGTCACGGGCGTGGAAATCGTCGCCCCGGCCACGGTGCGCTTCACCTGCTTCTTCGAGCAGTCCTACGTGAGTCCCCTGCGTCTGGCCGAGGCGGTCTGCCCGCGCCTCGTGCGGGGCCGCTACGCCATCACCAAGACCGCCGTGGCCTTTGCCGACGGCTCGGTCGCCTCCCCGGACTCCATGAACCAGAATTAAGTATCCTTTGGGCTCTCGAGGTCGTAGCTCTTCTACGCATGTCCGCTCCCGGGCGACGCCCGGGAGCGTCAAACCAAAAGGAGCACCCATGCGCCGGCGTTTCGTTTTCGCCCTGATGACGGCTCTTTTCGCCGCTTGCTGCGCCGCTTCGGCCCTGGCTGCCGAGCCGCCCAAAAGCGTCACCCTGCCAAATGGCATGACCATCATGGTCATCGAGGACAACCGTTTTCCCCTGGTCGCCGAACGGCTGTTCGTGCATGCCGGCTCCGGCTACGAGACCGCCAAGCAGGCGGGCCTCAGCCATCTGCTCGAACACATGGTGTTCAAATCCACGGAAAAGCGCCCGGCCGGGCAGGTCGCTTCGGACATCGAAGGCGCGGGCGGCGAGCTCAACGCCTCCACGAGCTTCGACAGCACCGTCTTTCGCGTGGACCTGCCCGCCGACCGCTGGAAGCTCGGGCTCGACGTCATCAAGGACATGATCTTCGGGGCCAAGTTCGACCCGACCGAACTCGACAGCGAGCGCCAGGTGGTGCTCTCGGAGCTGGCCCGGGGCAAGGACAGCCCCGACAACCGGCTGTTCCAGATGACCCAGGCCATGGCCTGGCCCGGACAGGCCTACGGCTGGCCCATCATCGGCTTTCCCGAGACCGTGTCCGGCTTTTCCGCCGAGGACCTGCGCCAGTACGTGCACGAGCGCTACCAGCCTCGGGCCATGCAGCTCGTGGTGGTCGGCAAGGTGCGCGTCGAGGACGTGGTCGAGCAGGCCAAGACGCTTTTTGGCGGCATGGAAAACGACCGTCTTCTGACGCCGCCCGCGCCCTATGCGCTGCCCCAGGGCCCCCTGCCCGAGCCGCAGGTCAAGGTCGAATACGGTCCCTGGAACAAGGTCCGGCTGCAGATCGCCTTTCCCACCCCGGGCCTTCGCGCCGCGGACGAGGCCGGCCTCGAAGTCCTGGCCCAGCTGCTCGCCGGCGACGAGACGAGCCGGCTCTACCGCACCTTCAAATACGACAAGAAGCTCGTGGACGACATTTCCTGCTCGTCGCTCACCCTGGAGCGGGCCGGACTCTTTCTGGTCAGCGCGACCCTCGACGCCGGCAACGTGCAGGCCTTCTGGCAGGGCTTGCTGACCGAGTTCTCGCACCTGAGGGGCTCGTCCTTCACCGACCACGAACTGGAGCGGGTACGCCTCAATCTCGAGGACGGACTGTACCAAGCCAAGGAAACCCTGCCCGGGCTGGCCATGAAGGCGGGTTTTTTCCATTTCTACGGTTACGACCCCGACGGCGAGGCCAACTACCTGCGCGCCGTGCGCCTGGTGGACCAGAAGGCCCTGTCAGCCGTCATCGAGGCCTATCTGCGTCCCGCGCACATGCTGACCGCCGCCCTGGTCCCCAAGGACGCCGAGGCCGCCGTCACGGCCAAGAGCCTGGCCGACACGGCCGCCAAGGCCTGGCCCGCGCCCAGGACGACGACGGCCGCCGCGCCCGGGCAGGGCGGCGCACAGCCGGCCACGCCCGAGGTGGTCGATCTCGGCGGCGGGCACAGGCTGGTGCTTTTGCCCGACGCGACGCTCCCGTACGTGTCCGTGTCCCTGGTCTACAACGGCGGCGACGCCCTGTTGCCCAAAGACAAGCAGGGTCTGGCCGAGCTTGCCGCCAACAGCCTGACCACGGGCACGGCCAAGCTCTCGGCCAACGCCCTGGAGGATTTCCTCGCCGACCGGGCGGCCTCGCTTTCCGCCGACTCGGGCCGCGATTCCTTCACCGTTGCCTCGAAGTTTCCCAGCCGCTTCCAGAAGGACCTCTACGGGCTTATCGGCGACGTGCTGCTCGCCCCGGCATTCCTCAAAACCGAAGTCGCGCGCGAGGTCGCGGACCAGCTTGCCGAGATCAAGGACAAGGAAGACCAGCCCATGGCCCTGGCTTTCCGCAAGCTCTTTCCTTTCCTGTTCGCCGACACGCCCTATGCCTACACGCGCCTGGGCGAGGCTGCCACGGTGGGGGGCTTTGCCGCCAAGGACGTCGCCGCCTTCTGGGCCGGCCAGCGGGCCATGCCCTGGGTCATGGCCGTCAGCGGCGATTTCGACGCCGCGGCCGTGCGCTCCCTGGCCGACAAGCTGGCCAAGGCCGCAGGTCCGGCCAAACCGTTCGCCTTCCCCACGCCCAAGTGGGGGGAAAAGCGCGAGGCGTCGGTGACGCTTGCCGGGCGCAAGCAAAGCCATCTGTTCATGGTCTTCCCGGTGCCGGGGCTGGCCGCGTCCGAAACGCCGGGGCTCGCGCTTTTAAACGAGGTGCTGGCCGGACAGAGCGGACTGCTCTTTTCGCGCCTGCGCGACGGCGAGAGCCTCGGCTATTCCGTGACGTCCTTCTTGTGGCAGTCCGACACCACGGGCTTTCTGGCCTTCTACATCGGCACCACGCCCGACAAGGACGCCGCCGCACTGGAAGGGTTCAAGCGCATCGCCGGCGACCTGGGGCAGGTGGCGCTTCCGGACGAGTTGATGCTGCGCGCTAAGAACGTCATGACCGGCGACTACTACCGCGAGCGGCAAAGCCTTGCCGCACGCAGCGGCGAAGCGGCCAAATCCCTGTCCCTGGGCCTGCCGCTCGAGCATGAAAAGCAGGTCGTCGAGGCGGCGCAGTCGCTTACTGGCGAGAACCTGCGCGCCCTGGCGCAGAAATACCTGCGCCCCGAAGCGGCGTACGTGTTCAAGGTGGAACCGTAAGCAGCCCTCGAAACGCATGGCAAAGCGCCCCTGTGGTATGACCGCGGGGGCGCTTTTTTTCGCCGGAGCCGCAGTGTCGGGCATTGTGCGCTTGGGTTGCCGGGGATACCCTGCCCCGCGCGTGGGCCGCTCTCGCTTGGCATTGCGCCCCGGGACCGGTCGTCGTGCAAGCGCCCCTCATGAGTACGGGCGCGGGGAGACTGTACAATGATTCGCTGTCAAAGCCGGGACGCGCGCTATGGCGTGGCCTTTTCCAACGGGAGATTCGAAGGGGTCTGCGATGCGACCCCGGACAAGGGCGGCGCGGGACAGGGCTTCCGGCCCCACGAACTGCTGGAGGCGGCCCTGGGCTCGTGCACGGCCATGATGTTGCGCATGTACGCGGACAACCACGATATCCCGCTGGAAAGCGCCACAGTGGAGGTGACGCTCGATCGCCGCGTGCCGGAAACTGCGACGTTCGTGTGCCGCATTGCGCTTACGGGCAACCTGACGCCCGAGCAGCGCAAGCGGCTGCTGCGCGCGGCGCGGGCCTGCCCGGTGCGGCGCACCCTGTCCGGCAAGCTCCTTTTCGTGGAAGACGAAGCGGGCGGGCCGGCTTCGTCCGGGACGCAGGCGGAGTAAACGGTGCGCCGGGGCCGGGAAACAGCACGGTCGGCGGTTCCCCCGGCGGCGACGTGCCGGAGAGGCGGNNGGCGGGCGCGGCGGGCGCTTTACGGCCGCAGCTTGTCCGTGGTGATGAGGCGCACGAGGATGACGATGAGGCAGGCCGTGAAGATGCCGAGCGCCAGGTAGCCGAAGAGCGCTTCCGAGGCGGCCAGCAGGCGCAGTTGCGGCGTCGGCGTGCAGTCGGCGCAGCCCGTGTTGGTGAAAAGCGACACGCTCAGGTACAGGCAGTCCTTGAACGACTCCGTGAGCCTGCCGCTGCACAGGATCTGGAAGGCCATGAATGTCCTGGCGTAGCCGGCGATGACGCAGACGGCGTAGACGGGGATGGACACGGCCAGGATGACGAGGCTGCGAAACAGCACCAGCGACAGCAGGATCAGCGTCGGGAAGGTGATGGAAAAGGCGAAGGCCAGGAAGATGATCTGGTCCGGTCCCGGCGACTTGGCCTGGCTCAAGTAGACCAGATAGATCAGGAAGGGCAGGGAAACGGCCAGGCCGATGGCCCCGAGAATGGCGCGAAGACTCATGCCGGTTGCCCGCCTGCGAGGTCGCACCCGCCGGCCGGCGCGTATCCCCCTGTGCGGCGGCAGGCGGGAAAGTATGCGGGGGCGGCCTGGGTCATAAAATGTCCCTGTCCTTGTCGATGCGTCTGTCCCGGGAAGCCCGCGCCGGGGATTTCACGGGCATCGTCTCGCGCAACGTACCTTTTTCCTTGAAAAATACCAGCCTATTTTTCGACCTGCGGCCTAGGCGCGGGCCATGAGCGCATTGACCAGGGCCATGAGCAGCTCGGGCTGGTTGTGCAGGTCGGAATTCTGCAAAAACACGCGGCGCTGGTGGAAGCGGTCCTTGAGCGTTTCGGCGTAACGGTCGCGGTTCTCGACGTTGGCCGGGTCGTAGGCGTCGGTGTAGCCGGGGAGCAGGCGGTCCACGCTTTCGCGCGTGGGCAGCTGCGCGCCGGGGAGCATGTCCCAGTCTTCCCAGGCGAGCTGGTCGAGCAGCAGGGCGGTCTGGAGGGTGAGCGACGTGGACAGGGGAATCTTGCGCAGGTCGCGGTCGGAGGATTTCCAGAAGCCCACGGAGTTGAAGGCGTAGCCCACTGCGCCGGCCTTGAACACGTGCAGGAACGCGTCCACGTCCTTCCACAGCTCGTAGACGCGGAAGGGGTTGGCAAAGGGCTCGAACACGAGCTTTTTGAGCTCGTCCTCGCTGACGTTTTCCGCGAGGTTGCGCCGCGTCATGAGCGAAGCGCCCATGGCCACGCCAAGGGCCTTGTCCGCGAAGCGCACCACAGGCGGCAGGCAGGTGTCCTTCATCAGCCAGACCATGATGTCCGGGAAGGCGCAGCGGTTGACGTAGGCCCCGAGCAGGTCGCGGTCGATCAGCGCCCGGCCGTTGGGGTTGCGCACGTCCTGCCCGAGCGGCAGGATTTTGCCGTCGGCCTCGGTCAGGGCCAGGTTCATGGTTGAAATCATGTAGCGCCAGTCCGGGTGACCCAGGGGGCGCGAATCGGTCTTGTCGAAAAGCGTGGGTTCCCACACGCGGCAGACCTTGCCCTCGCAGTCGATCTGGAAGGCGTCGTCGTGGAGCACGACCTTGGTGAAGCCCTCGGGCAGGGTGCCGCCGTTGTCCGGGGAGTTGGTGTGCGACGATTTGCCCGTGCCGGAGAGTCCGAAAAAGGCGATGGAGCGCTTGCCCTTCTCTTTCGCGGCGGCGTCCTTGCAGGCGGAGAAGTCGATTTCCTTGATGCCGCCGTG
>DQED01000422.1:0-1672 GCA_003525525.1 Desulfovibrio sp. | reverse complement strand
CCGAGGTTGAAGATGACGTTGGCGTCCTCGTCCACCAGGGCGAGCTGGGAGCCGCCCTCGTTGTGGTAGTAGGGGTCGGTTGTCTGCCAGTGGTTAAATCCCACGACGAGGATGTCGGGAATGGGCAGGCGCGCGCTTTTGGCGTAGACCTCGGCCAGTTCTTCGTAGGGCGTGAAATTGGCCAGCCAGTTGAACACGTTGACCGCGTCGTCTTCGGTGGCCACGATGGTGGCCTTGATCATGAGGTCCGTGTCGAGGCCCAGGATGGCGTCGGCCTTGATCAGCGGATAGCGCTGCATGGCATAGACGGCCTCGCGCAGGTCGGCCTCGACCTTGCGCCGTTCCACGGCGTCCATGCGGCTGTAGAAGCGCCGGGCCTTGGCCGTGCGGCCGACGATGCGGCCGTGGCAGTTGTTGAGGACCGTCGCGCCCTCGGGCAGGCCCAGGCGTTTGGCCGCGGGCGGATAGACGGGCAGGTCGGTGTCCATGACGTCGTGCTGGCTTTTGGCCAGGGCGTAGGCCTCGGCGGCCGTGACCTTGCGCACACGCTTGTCCAGACAAAGCGTCTGGGCGATGGAGCGCAGCGGCGGCATTTGCTTCATGTCGTCGCGATAGTACTCGTGGCTGGCGAGGCTGGCCATGAACCCTCCGGTCGGGACTGTATTGCTTTGTATTGTATGCGGTTGGCGTCTTGCGGTAAACCGTTTTCGTCAAAGGTCAGCCGCGACGCCCCGGGGTGAATCTTTTGGGGTCGATGCCGTATTTCTTGACCTTGTAATTGACCACACGGTAGCTCTCGCGCAGGTCGCGCGCGGCCTGGTACATGTTGCCCCGGGCCTTCTTGAGGGCTTCGACCAGCAGTTCCTGCTCGAAGGTGGCCACGGCGTCGCCGAAGGAAAGCGACGGCTCCGTACCCGAGGACTCCCCGGTCTGCAAGGTGGGCGGCAGGTGGTAGGTGCGCACCACGGCTTCGTCGCACACGGTCGCGGCCCGTTCCATGCAGCTTAAGAGTTCCCGCACGTTGCCCGGCCAGTGGTACTGGTTGAGCAGGTCGATGGCCGGCGTGGAGATGCGGCGCACGGTCTTGCCGGTGCGGCGCGAGAAGTCGTCGAGAAAGCGTTCTGCCAGGGGCAGGATGTCGCCGGTGCGGTCGCGCAAGGGCGGCACGAAAAGCGAAAAGACGCCGAAGGCGTAGTAGAGGTCTTCCAGGAAATCGCCCCGGGCCAGGGCGTCTTCCAAGGAGACGCGGCTCGTCGCCACGATGCGGGCGTCCACGGCGACCGGCGTGTCGCTGCCGGCGCGCTGCATGGTGCCTTCCTGGATGACGCGCAGCACCTGCTCCTGGGCGGCCAGGGGCAGTTCGTCGATGTCGTCGAGAAAGACCACGCCGCCTTGCGCCAGCTCGAAGATGCCGCGGCGGGAGCGGGTGGCCTTGGCGCGTTCGCCCTTTTGCACGCCGAAAAGCGCTTCCAGGGCGGCTTCCTCGGGCATCTCGCCGCAACCCAGGCGCAGAAACGGCCGGTGGCGGCGGTTGCCCTGGGCGTGCAGGAACCGGGCGAGGGCCTCCTTGCCCGTGCCTTCCTCGCCGCGCAGCAGCACCGGCGCATTGGCGTCGGCGGCCTGGGCGATCTGGCGCAAAAGCAGGCGCATGCTCTTGGACACGGCCACGGGC
>DQED01000398.1 GCA_003525525.1 Desulfovibrio sp. | reverse complement strand
GTCGGGCCGGCCATCCCACAGGGCCAGCGCCACGAGCCGCGAACCGAGCCGTGCGGCGTTGAGGCGCGCCGCGCCAAGCAGGTAGCGCTGCGCGAAATCGAAGTCCTCGCCGCCTCCGACGGGCCAGTCCGAGGCGCAGGCCACGCGGCCGAGCGGTTCCAGGGCGTCATGGACGGACGCGAATCGCGCAGTCCAATCGCCCGCACCGCTCCTGGCCACGCATTGCGCGACGAAGTGCTCCCTGTCGAAGGGCAGGACGAGGCGCGCCTCGGCATCCTGGCGCAGGACGGTCTCCAGGAAAAGGATGTCCCCGCCGGCGGCCCCGGAGGCGAAGCCGAACCCGAGGTCCAGGGCCTTGGCGCGGCTGGCGAGGGCCTCGGCCACGGCCGCGACCAGGGCGGGGTCGTCGGGAAAGCGCGCATCCGGTCGCCCCGGAGCATCAAGGCGCTGCCCGCAGAAAAGGACCGTCGCCGGAAGCCGCAACGCGTCCTCGACGGCGGACGCGTCGCCGCCGCGGCAGGCCAGCAGCAGGCGCGCGTTGCGCTTTGTGGAATGGATATCCTTCCAGTTGCCCCGGCCAAGCGTCGCCGCCTGATGATACCACTGCGCCGCAGCGTCGGCATGCCCAAGGAGCAGCGCGGCTTCGCCCAGCGTGGCCGTGAGGTAATAGGCCTCGTGGGGCGAAGGCGTCGCGGCCATGGCGCGACGGCACTGCGCATCGACCGCGCCGGCCAGGCGTACGGCGTCGTCGGCCTGACCGAGAAGCATGGCAAGCGTGGCGGCGTTGATGCCGGCGTAATAGCCCTTGTGCTCCCGAAAACTCTGCGCATAGAGGCGCAGCGCCTCGGTGAGCTGGCTTTTCCGCTCCTTCGCGTCCCCCGCCGCCAGGGCGAGGTCCTTGTGCGTCCTGGCCAGGATGCCCAGGGTTTCCGCGTCGCGGTGTCCCTCGTTGAGGAGCGTGCGCAGAATGGCGTTGGCCCGTTCCGTCGCGCCGAGGTCGGCCAGGACGAGGGCGGCAAGCCGGCGCAGGCCGGGATCCGCAGGCCACGCGGCCAGGGCCGCATGGATCTTGTCATAGGCCGACAGGCTTTCGCCGGCTTTGCGCAAGGCCGTGCATTCCCGGATCACGGCTTCCGGGCCATCCTGAAAAAGGCATTGCGTCCGCCCGTCTTCGATCTTCGTGAAGCCGTAGCCCAACGACACAATGCGTCGGATCGTTTCCGTCGCGGTGTTGCGGTCGTAGCTTTTTTCGGATTCCGGCAGGTCGGCGTAGGGCACGAGGTCGGGATGCGTCTTGCGGGCGTCGTCCCGCTGTGGGCCGTAGGTCCAGCCTTCGCGCATGCGCTGGCTGGCCCAGACGTCGTGGATGTTGCTGGCCAGGGATTCGATGAGGTTTTCGAACTCCGGCGGCAGCTTGGCGGCCGTGTCCATGACGACGGGTCGGTATGGTTTCGTTTCCGGCACGCGGTCCCTCCACGGCGCCATTGCGGGGCACCCTATGCGGAGCATTCCCGAAGGCAAATGCCGTTTCAATATAATTTCCTAGTATAATTATTTTTCTTAAAATTACCACCGTCTTTTTCAGGCATGCGCGCGAGTCCGGGCTGCACACTCCGCCCCTGCACACTCCGGTAGTCCACCAGGGCGAAGGTATGGCGGATCGCCGCATCGCGCCCCTCGGGAATGCGGGCGACCGGCAAAACACCGAGGCCGCATACGCAAACGGCTCACTGCGTATTGCGCCAGTGTTTGCATTTGCTTTTGAGCAAGACATGCCGTATAGCTAACTACGTGTTTTTTCTAAGGAGCTGTGACGGCATCACGACGGCGTGAAGCCAAGAGGGCTTTTGCAGTGGCGCGAAGGCGCGTTGGGAGAAGCCATGCCGGACCAACCGGATTTCAAGTATTTCGCCTTCATCAGCTACAGCCACCGCGACAAGAGGTGGGGAGACTGGCTGCACAAGGCCCTCGAGACCTACAAGGTTCCCAAACGGCTTCACGGCCACGCGCCCGGCGGGCAGGCGCTGCCCAAGCGCCTGTTTCCGGTCTTCAGGGACCGCGAGGAACTGCCCACCTCGGCGAGCCTTGGCGCACAGATCACCGACGCCCTGGCCCGTTCCCGCTTCCTCATCGTCATCTGCTCTCCCCATGCCGCCCGATCCGTCTGGGTCAACGAGGAGATCAAGACCTTCAAGGCCATGGGCCGGGAAAACCGGATCCTGTCGCTCATCGTGGACGGCGAGCCCAATGCCGCGGACAAGCCGGAAGGCGACGCGGCCGAGTGTTTCCCCCCGGCCCTGCGCTTCCGTCTGGACGCCGCGGGCAATCCAGGCCAGGAGCGCAGCGAGCCCATCGCCGCCGACGCCCGGCCGGGCAAGGACGGCAGGAAATACGCCCTGCTCAAACTGGCGGCCGGCCTCCTTGGCGTGAGTTTCGACGATCTCAAGCAGCGCGAGCAGGAACGCCGCGTGCGCCGCCTGATGGCGGCCGGCGCGGTCATGGCCGTGCTCATGACGCTCTTCGCCGGCCTGGCCTGGCGGGCCTGGGTTTCCGAGCGCAAGGCGGTGGCGTCGGAGCAGGCGGCGAAAAAGAGTGAACAAGAAGCAAAAGAACGACTCGCCTCCAATTACTTGGGACTTGCAAAACTGGCCGGCGACGAGCGGCGATGGAACGATGCAGCCATCTATTATCAGAAATCCATGAGTCTTGCCGACAGACCAGGCGCGATATTCGGAGCCGCATTTGCCCTGGAGAATGCCTCGCAAGAAACGACTATCCAAAACACTGCACATTTTTACCAAAATAGCTTCTATACAAATAAAGATGGAACCTTGCAATTATCATTCATAAATCAAGGTGATTTTACAGTTTACAACACACGCAGCAAGACAAGCAAAAAATTTCATATTCCTGAAGCAGACGAATATACAGCAGGAGTCAACGGAATCGCCTTTAGCCATGATGGGTGCTACGTTGCTGCGGCCATGGACGATCGCAGCGTTCTCGTCTGGAAGCTTGAGGAAGACGCCTCGCCGGTCGCTCGCTTGGAAGGACACGACACCCGAGTCGCTGGCAATATGGAAACAGAATTCGGCGTACTATCCGTTGCATTCAGCCCAAACAGTCAATTGTTGGCTTCAGGCGGCTATGAAGGTATCGTATGCCTCTGGAATATGCGGCATCTGGACAAACCTGTTCAATTACGCGTCGGCAGCGATGCGAAGCGCCTTGCATTTTCAAATAATGGAAAACTACTCTTTGTCGCCACACCGGGAACAAGAACCGTGCAGGCATGGGACATTCAAACAAGAAAAAAAGTGCGAGAATTTCAGTATAATGGCACAATATCTTCCCTTGCGATCAGCAAGGACGACTCCCTTCTGGCGATTGGTTGCGAAGACGGCACTATATATTCCACAGAACTTCGGCTTTATGAAAGCACGACCATCGCGACTTATAAAAACATCGCAATACTAGAGCTCGCCTTCTCTGGAAACGGTAAATATATTTTCGCAGGATGCTCCGATGGCACTATTCGCGAGTATGATATCGACAACAAGAAACTCATTCGAGCTCTCACCGGTCCACTGCTTGGAGTCAATTCGCTTACCGTTACCGAAAATCCATCAGAAACGATATACGGATCAAGCCACAACATATTGTGCACTTGGCAAAAACTAGACTCCTCTTTGCAGACAAAACAGAAAGGCATTTCTGTAATAAATTCTGAAAAATATTTAGACTTTCATCTCCCCCGTTTCACAAAAAGGGATGATGCCGGCGGAAATATTTTTCTCATAAACATATCCAACGGAGACAGAATAGCATCGTTGGGTGATGTAAGATTTTACAAAAGCGTTGGATATGGCCTACTCGCCAACGATACATTGAGCAGACTTGTCACCATCACGAGCGAGCACCTAGCAATCTACAACATGAGCACTGGAGTACAACTCAACAAGTTCGATTGCCCCGAAGGCTATCCCATTTTTGCATTCAGTCCCGATCAAAAAATATTTGCATGGTCGAGCGGAAGGGACGTCAACATCCTCGATATGGAGACAGGCCAGTTTCTTGAAAAATTTATTGACGGAAAAGAGGATGTAACGTCGATCGCTATAGCAACAAGTAATGATTTGGTTTATGCTCTACGCGGGAATGATATTTGGATATATTCATTAAAAAATAGAACTCGAGACATCAATCGTGGGCACAGAGGGGCGCATAGTATATATCTTAGTCAAGACGGTCGCTACCTCCTTACTGTATCAGATGACGATGTGTGGCTTTGGGATACAACATCCTCCTTGTTGCTTGTTAAAGTTCCAATCTATCAGCATGGAAATGAAATTTCGGATATTGTCAAGCTATTGAGTTTTGGCAACAACAACTTCCAAGAGATACTGAATAAGCTTACCGTATTTTCCGACATCGGCCTTTCATACGACTTGGACATCAACAACCAGCCGGTTTCCAAAAACACTACACTCCTGGCCCAAGCCCGCCTCGAAGCAGCAAAGGCCGGGCGCATCTGGTGGCGCGAGGACGGAGGCCGGTCCCTCGTGCCGCTTTACGAAAACGAATTGCAGCAGGCCCAGGCCGCAGCCGCGGCGGCCCCGGCGAACTGACGCAGGACGCCGGCTGGCGTCGCAACACCAAGGAGGCACACATGACCAACGACCAGGGGCGGGCCGCACGGCATGCCGCCCAGGAAGCGCTCACCGCGCAGGTGCACGAGGAAACGCCCATCGAAATCATGCCGGACGGCCGCATCCAGCGCCTCGGGCAAGACGTCCTGCCGGACAAGGGCAACAAGATCAGGGTGATCGACGAAAAAGGCGAATTTTCCCGGGGCTGAACCATGGACGTGCTCATCTCCGCGGCCGACAAGGCCGCCCTCAAGCAATGCGGCCGCTGGTTCGTCGAACAGGAGAAACTCAAGCACTTCTTCCCGACCTTCCAACTCCTCGGCGGCGGGGGCGGCGTGAGCAAATGCCGCGGCACCCTCGCCACCAACTGGGACAACACCTATGCCGTGGAGCTGACCCAGCTCGAGGACTTCCCCTACTCCCAACCCCTCGCCTTCGTCGCCGACATCAAACCCACGCCGCACATGTATCGCGCCGGCAACATCTGCTACATGAACCCCCAGGCCTGGCACCCGGAACGCTGCACACTGGCGTTCGTCGTCGGAAAGATCGCCATTTATCTCAATAAATACGAGGTCTATATCCGCAATGGACAGTGGCCCGGCGTCGAGGAATGACGCCTGCGGCGTAACAGCCGCCGCCCTCGGCCGCGTGGAGGCGGCCTTCGACGCCGCCGTGGTCGCGGCCATGCTCCGCTGCGCCGCGGCGCGGCCGGAGGTGGAGGACGGCGGACGCCTGCTCGGTTTCCTGGAACAAGCGCCGGACGCCGCCGGCCCCAGGCGGCTGCGCATCGTCGCCCTGCTGCCGCCCGGACCGCGCGCCAGACGCTCGGCCACCATGCTCTTCCAGGACGGCGAATGGCAGGACTGGGTTTTCGACGCCCTGGAACGCCTCGCCCCGGACGTGCGCTACCTCGGTTCCTTCCACCACCACCTCTCCAACGGCTACGACCGCTTCAGCGAAGGCGACATCGCGGGCTACCGCGCGTTTCTCGCCGACTATCCGCAACGCTTCAACGCCTTCCTCGGCGTGCTCATGCACCGGCCGTTTCCAGGCGAGCCCGGCCGGTTCCACGAGTTCCTCTCGCGCCATTGCCGCGTGACATTGATCACGCCGGACGCCCTCATTCCCCTCGCCCCGGAACGGATCACGGTCACGCCGGACGACGATTCGCAGGGGAAGGGCCTGCGCGATGCCATCGCCGCCAGCGCGGGGCGGGACATGCCCTGGCAGCTGCGCCGCGAACGCGCCCCGTTCCTGGCCGCCCTGCGGGAACACCTCCTGCGTGTCGGCGAGCCCCCGCGCATCACCCTCAACAGCGACCAGGACATCACCTTCGTCGCCGGGCCCTATGCCGTGGCGCTGCGAACCGCCTTGCCCGGAAAGGTCGCCCTGCGGGCCCACGGCAGGGAGGCGCTCCTGGACATCGAACACTTCGACCCGAGGACGCTCACGCATGGATTATAGCCGCATCCTGAAGATCCTCAATCCGCAGTCCCTTGGCGACCGCATCGTCATGGCCGCCGGCTGCGGCTCGGGCAACGCCCTGGCCCTGGCGGAACTGGCCAAAAACGGCGTGACCCGCTTCGAACTCTGGGACGACGACGTCCTCGAGCCGGTCAACCTCGTGCGCCATGTCCTGGGACGCGCGCACCTGGGCCGCAACAAGGCCGAGGCCATGGCCGACTGGATTTACGACCGCAACGAGGAAGCCCGGGTCGCGGCCTATCCCGACAGGATCGAGGACTCGCCGCCCTTTGCCGCGGGGCTTGCGGACAAGGACGCCACGCGGCTCGTCCTTTGCGGCGTGGACGACATGAACGCCCGCTACCGCATCAACCGCCTGTGCGTGGAAAGCGGCACGCCGTTCGTGGCGGCCATGGTCTTCCGGCGGGGCATGGGCGGCATGGTGTTCCGCTACGAGCCGGGCCGGGGCGGCTGCTTCAACTGCCTGACGGAATTCGCCCGGCAGCACGGCATGACCATCGAGGAGGCGGAATCGGAGCCGACGGGCGCGTCCGACGAACAGGTGTACGGGCTTGGCCTCGACGCCTTCGAGAAAAATCCGGGGCTTAGCATCGACATCGGGTTCATCAGCCTGATCATGGCCCGCGTGGCCCTGGAAGCGCTGTTGCCGGAGGACGGCCGGCGGGATTTCCCGCCGCTGCGCTCCAACCTGATCGCCTTCGCCAACCGCCCGGACCCGGCGCAGGGCATGAAAAAGTTCTTCCAGGCCGAGCATTTCTTCCTGCACCCCCAGGAGGACTGCGTTGTCTGCGGCGTCTGATTCCGGACCGGAAGACGTCGTCCGCATCACCGGCAGCGGCCGCATCGTCAGCGAGATGTACCGGCCGCCCTCCTTCTGGCGCGGCCTGGGACGCCGGATGGCGCGCCGGCTCGCCCCGCCGTTTCCGCCGGCGCAGGCGCTGCGCATCGCCCTTGCCGCCATCTTCAAGGGCTACGCCATCATCGTCGTCCTCGGCATGTGCATCAACGCCGTGGCCGACGGCCTCTACGCCGGGGTCGCGACCCTGTGGCGACAATGGGCCGACCATCTGCTCACGGCCTCGGTCACGTTCATCCCAATCTGCCTCAACGACGCCATCAAGCAGCGCATCCCGCGGCATCGCGGCCTGTCCCCGACATTTTATTTCTTCACCGTCCTTTGCGTCACGGGCTTCGCCGCCCGTCTGGGCCAAGGCGAATTGGACCTCTTTGGGCCGGTTTTTTTTGCCCTGCTTCCCGTGGCCCTGTATCTGTTCTTCCCGAACCGGAGCGGATGAAGGGCATGGACCGGCGCGTTCCTGAAGGAGCATCCGAAGCTGCGGACGGCGTGGAGGTCGTGCGCATCGGCGTCGACGGAGATGTCGCCGTGGAACGCCTGCGCGGGCGCGCCATGCGGGGCAGGCGCTACGCCCTGTCCCTGCCCGGCCTGCTCGCGCTTTGCCTGGGCTACCTGCTGCTCCTTGCGGCCGGCGTCGTTGTCCTGGCGCAGTGGTATGCCCTGCCGTTGCCGACGTTCGGTCCGGAGCTGCCCGAACTGCTCCAGCGCTACATGAGAAGTCCGGCCATCGTCTGGCTCGGCTACGGCGTCAGCCCGGCGGCCATGATCGTCTGCCTGTTTCTGTCCGGCGTGGACATGCGGCGCGACCAGGCCTTCTGCATTTTCGCCCTGGCCACCCTGGTTTCCATCGCCCTGGCGTCCTGGAAAACGATCCTGCCGCGCCATTGGCTCGGCATCCCGGTTTTCTCCGTCGGCCTTTGGATCATTGCGTATGCGAACACTGCGATCCTGGCGGCGAAGATGCGCAGCCGGCTGGCGCGGAGGCGGCAATGAGCTTCCTGCAACGCCGCCGCGCCGACGGGAACGGGCCCGAGCCGGACATCGTCGTCATCGCCAAGGACGGTTCCATCGAAACGACCGACGCCGCGACGCATGCCCGCCCCTTGCGGCGCGCCCTGTGGCGTCTGGGCGTCTGGACCCGCCAGGTCGGACTCAAGGCGTTGGCCGTTCGTGTCGCCATCATCGAGGCGTGCGTCCTTTTTTCCACCCTCGTCGCCATGGCGCTCGGCTACCTTGCCGTGGACGTCGGACTTGAGGCGAATCGCAGCGAGGGCGTCAAAACGGCCTATATGATTTACCTGTTTGTCTTCCCTTTCATTCCGCCCTACCTCTTCAACGAGGAGGGCAAGACGCGGCCGCTGCTTTCCCTGTCTCTTGTAACGCTCACCTGGTTGGCGTTTCTGGCCGCGAGCGCTGTCGGGAGCGGGCTCTTCCTGTCCGAATACGAATCGGTCACGGTGGTGGGTTTCGTTTTTTTCCTCATGTGGTTCGTTATAGCGTTGTTGTCGCTGACAGTGTCTCGCAGGAGGTAAACCCGAAAAATATGCATGCAGATAATCCAGTTGCTGCCGCTCAAGCCACCTTGCTCGGCATTTTGAGGGGCCTTGCCCGGTGCTGCAAGAGCCAGTCCCCGTTCTCGGCCAGGGCCTCCCTGCCGATCTCCAGAAGCACATGGCGGCGCAGCCCCGTTTCGCCTTGCCGCGCCGCCCCGGCCATGGCCTGCCCCCCCTGCGCGAACAGAAAAGCCATCTTCTCGTACCGCCTGGAATTCTCCCGATACGCCATGGTTTCGCCATACGCCTTGAGACCGATGGCCAAGGCGAGCAGCAGCGGACCGAACACCATGCAGCCCTGCCCCACCCAGTACGGCAGGGGAATGTGCAGGAACCGGCCCGACTTCCACAGGAGGGTCAGGATGACCCCGGTGACGGTGCACACGCCGGCGGCTTTGTCGATGCGCCCGCCGCGCCTCG
>DQED01000096.1:12241-12435 GCA_003525525.1 Desulfovibrio sp. | reverse complement strand
CGCCCCCCTCAGACCTGCTGCTCGCGGCGCCAGCGGCGCGGCGTGTTGCCCGCGATTTTCTTGAAGATCGTCGTGAAGTGCGCCTGGGTCTGGAAACCCACGTTGAGCGCGACTTCGACCAGCGGCTGAGCCGTGGTGAGCAACAGGTGCTGGGCGCGCTCTATCCTTTTCTGCAGCACGTAGTCGTGCGGCCG